>CAYJDL010000080.1:0-9688 GCA_964368885.1 uncultured Desulfovibrionaceae bacterium
AAGTAAAGCTGAAGCAATGTTGGCAGAAGCTAAGAAGAAGGGCGAAAACATGTTTGAACAATTAGAACAAGCTCGTGCTTCATTTAAAGAAAAAGTTTCTGAAAAAAATAAGAATAATGGCGACGGAAAACCAACTTCTGAGAAAGATTAACGATAAAACTAAGAGAAATTTTGTAAAATACTAATATATTGAAACTATTAAAGTGTTTTGACTGAAGAGGGGATTATTTGGCGCAAAGTTATAAATTCGAAAATATCCCCTTTTCTCGTTAAGAAATGCTTTAATAAAAAGGTGAAATAAAATGCGTTCTTATACTGTTGATGAATTAACTTTTGAACAAAGCCAGCAGCTAAGCCAACATTTAAAGACTATGCAATTACAAAGTTCTTTAGTAGGCGTATTTTGGTTACCTGTTCCTGAATCATTGCTAAGTCAAGTTCAACTTGAGCACAGAGCAACATGTGGCCCGTATGTTATGGCTTTTTTGGTAGAAGGAAATCATTTAACACTTCAATTTCTGGTGCAAGCGCAAAATGCAATGCATTGTCAATGCGTATCCTATGCCAGCAAGCAATTGATTATGCATATGATAAATTATGTAGATGAACTCTTGCTAAGTCTTGAAATTAGCGTTTAATATGTCTTTTTCATTTACCAGCACCCCTCCTACTTTAGATCAGCAAAACAAACAGGCAAAAGGTTTATGGCAAAATATGCGCCATTTTCTTCAAAAAGATTTAAATATTTGCTTAGAACATGGACATTTTTTACTAGCTATTTCAGGTGGAGCAGACTCTTTAGCCTTGCTCTGTCTTTGGCAATGGTTAAGTGATTTTAAAAATATATCTTTTTCAGTGCTTCACATAAATCATGGATTAAGAGCTGAGAGTAAAGCTGAAGCTATTAGCATGAAAAACCTTTGTGAATCATGGAAAATTCCATGTTTTATTGAAGAGTTAGATGTTATTTCCCTTTCTAGAGAACAAAAAAAGGGTTATGAGGAAATGGCAAGACAAGTGCGATATGAGTTATTTGAAAAATATCGCATAGCTTGCAATGCAAATTGGGTATGCCTTGGTCATCATATGCAAGATTTGCAAGAAGATATAGTTATGCGCATGCTTAGGGGTGCTGGTTGGCCTGCCCTTGGAGGAATGGTTGCAAAAGATGAACATCGTCACATTTTACGACCTTTATTATTATCAAATCCTCTGCATTTACGATTATTATTAAAAAACTCTGGCTTAAGTTGGGCTGAAGACGCTAGCAATACCGATTTAAACTACTTGCGTAATAGAGTGCGACATACAATTATACCTCTATTGCAAGCGGAAAACCCTAACTTAGAGCAAAAAACCGAAGAACTTTGGTATATGGCAAAATATGATGCCATGTTTTGGCAACAATATTTAACAAAGCTTTGTAGTCAATACAATGTACATCTTCATGAACAAAGGGTGATGCTTCCGTCCACACTTTTACAATCAATAGATAAAGCTACTCGTTTGCGCCTTTATATTTATACTATTAAATTACTTCAAAGTGCTTTGAATAAAGCTAGCGGACAATCTCGAGCTAAAACTCTTTTTCTTTTAGATGAAGCTTTTATTCAAGGACGGGGAAATACTTTTTTTCAACTATCAGGCAAAATTCAAGCGAGTTTAAAAAATAATTGTATTACATTTGAATTTTCATAAATTTATGATAATTAATTGTAACCAGCAGTGGTGGTTACGTGAAATATTGAGTGCTAGGAGTTAGAAAGTGAAAATTAGACTACATAGTCAAGTGCTTATAATAGGTTCTGGACTTGCAGGTTGTACAGCAGCTTTGACATTAGCAGACAAAGGCATAGATGTATTAATTATATCCTCCGAAAAAGATCTCGGCGGTGGAAATTCCGAATTGGCTCAAGGAGGAATTATTTATAAAGCCGCCAATGGTAATGATGCTACTGCTCTAAAAGAAGATATTTTACATGCCGGACATAGGTATAACCATACAAAAGCAGTAGAACACTTATGCCAACATGGTCCTGAGGCAATTGAAAAAATTCTTATGCAAAGGGTAGTGGTTCCTTTTGCTAAAGACTCTCAAGGAGGTTGGAATCTTACTCGAGAAGGTGGGCATAGCTTGCCACGCATTTTACATACAGCCGATTTTACTGGTGCATCAATTATGAAAGCTCTCACCGCTGAAGTGCGAAATCACCCTCGTATTACATGTTTATTAGAATGTCATGCCATTGACTTATTAACTAGTAGGCATCATGGGCGTAGATCTGACTATCGTTATAAAATAAAAAATCGTTGCGTCGGTGCTTATGTCTTTAATAATAAGTACAAGCAAGTTCAAACCATTTTAGCACCTTGGACTATATTAGCTACAGGAGGAATAGGTGGGATTTATTTGCACTCTACTAACACACCCATTTGTGTAGGTTCTGCAATTTCCATGGCGCATAGAGCACATGTGGCATTAGAAAATATGGAGTTTATGCAATTTCACCCCACAGCACTGTATAGTAAGTTGCGCCAACAGTGTCATTTAATTACTGAAGCTATGCGAGGTGAAGGGGCTAAGCTTTTAGATGCAAATGGTAATGCCTTTATGCATAAATACGACTCACGTCAAGAATTGGCACCACGAGATATTGTCTCTCAAGCTATGGTTAATGAAATGCTTTCTACTGGTGCACCTTGTTTATTTTTAGATGCAAGTCCAATTGAACAAAATTTAAAAACACGTTTTCCCACAATTTATAAAAATTGCTTAACAATTGGAGTTGATATATTAAATGATTATATACCTGTTGTTCCGGCAGCGCATTATTTTTGCGGTGGTATTCTTACTAACTTACAAGGAAAAACAGAACTGCAAGGACTGTATGCCGTTGGAGAGTGTGCATGTACCGGTGTGCATGGAGCTAATCGGTTGGCTAGCACGTCTCTTATGGAAGCAGTAACGTGGGGCTATGAAGCCGGCAAAGATATAGCATTACGTTGCAATAATGAGATAATAGTTTCACACGATTTAGCCTGCGCAATTCCTGACTGGGAACATATGGGAAGAGATCAAAACGATGACCCAGCACTACTTGCTCAAGATTGGGCGACAATTCGCCACACTATGTGGAACTATGTTGGAATAACACGCAATACCGCTCGCTTGCGACGTGCTTTTCAAGATTTAAGAGAACTTTCTCGCCATATTCATGACTTTTACAAACATACCCATATCACACCACAACTTATTCAATTATTTCATGGCGTGCAAACAGCTTATGTCATTACTCAGGCTGCTCTGCGTAATCGTAAAAGCCTTGGCTGTCATTATAGAGTAGACTAATAGGCTGTTAAGGAACACGAATTAAATCACTTTTTGAGGAGAGCACTTTTGCTCAGTATTCAAGCTTGAAGGCTAGAAGTTGTCCATGAAAAAATAAATTGATGTTTTTTTATCATTGATTCACTATAAAAGCGTTAACCATACTAGACTTTCATCAAAGTTTGTCTTTTCAAATAATTTTTAGAGCTAGTTAATAGATATACAGCAACATAGAAATGTTTTTTTCAGGATATTTTATTAATTTTACACTTATAGTCGTTAAAATTTGAAAAAAATAACTTATAAAAAATATAGTTGACTCTACAACTCAAAAAAGCTAGTAAAATAGTAATTGCATGAAAGGTAATTCCAACTATTTCAATATTAATTGTATAGTTAAGGAATGTCTTGGGGAGAGTAGGTTTTGAAGATTCTATATAAAATTTTATTACCGGTGCTTGTGACTATTTCAATAGGTCTTTATGTATCTACGCATTATACCTATACAATGAGTATTGATACGCTAAAAGTCAATAACATGGCTTTGCAAAAAATGGCTACGGCAAACGCCCTTGTAGAGCTTAAAGCAGGTCTTGATTTTAATATCCTAAATGCTATTTCTCTTTCGCAAACCGGTATCTTACAGCCCTTCCTTTCAGGACAATATGAATTGCGCCGTGCCTACGCTTCAGATGCAAGAGACCGTATTGTCAATATGAAAAATACTTATAATTATGTCATGCTAGGTATTTCTAATACTTCAGGTAATATTCTTGATCATACCGAAACTGAATTTAGAAATAGTGATATTGCAAATGAGCCTTTTTTTCAAAAAGCTATGCAAGGTCAAGTTTCTATTGGAGAGCCGTATAAGTATAATGGCATGGTAGTTTATGCTGTAGCTTCGCCTGTTTATAGTGCAGTTAACAATAAAATTATTGGTGTTGTTTTCAACGTTTCTAAGCTCACTGATACAATGAGCGAACGTATGCACTTAGGTGAAAAGGGATACCTTTTTGTAGCAGATCAAAAGGGAACAGTTTTTATTCACAAAGACGAGTCAAGAGTTCTTTCGAAAAACATAAATGATTTTGATTGGGGAATTAAAATTTTACAAGCTAAAACTATGGGGCAAATAACCTTTGAAGATGGCGGCAGTAGTAAAATAGCTTCTTATGATTTTTTACCTGAAGCAGGGTGGCTTGCTGTAGCAGTACATGACTTAGAAGAACTTTCAGCACCAGGGAATTTAATTCGACGCAATAGCACAATTATTGCGATAGGGATGATATTGCTTTTAACGCTGATTATTTATCTTTATGTAAGGTATATTGTTGAAGCATTGCTTAAGGCTGTCAAATATGCCGAAAGCGTTTCTGAAGGTGCTTTGGATGAGGATTTAAAGCATAGTCTTGAAAGAGATTCAACTTATTCACATATATCAACACGTATTACTTTGTTTTTCTTGCGCTTAAAATTAGGCAAAGGCACCAAAGCTGAACAATATATTCTCAATAAACAATTAGAACGAAAAGATGAGCTTGGTGTTCTTTACAGGGCTTTGCAAAAAATGGTGTATTCAATGCGTAATATGGTTCAAAAAGCTGAAGATTCAAACCGTATGAAGAGTGAATTTTTAGCAAATATGAGTCATGAAATTCGAACACCTTTAAACGCTGTTATTGGTCTTGCGCATTTATGTTTACATAGCGAAGAAGATGATAATAAAAAGCGTGAATATGTTAAGAAAATTGAAGTTGCCGGTAAAAGCTTACTTGGAATTATTAACAATGTACTTGATACTTCAAAAATTGAAGCTGGAATGTTTGAACTTGAGGCTGTACCATTTAGCCTAAAAGAATTAGGCGAACAAATTCTGACTATATACCAAGAAAATGCTGCTGCTAAGGATTTGAAACTAGTCTTTGAAGCTAGTTCTAAACTTGGTGGTTTTTACATAGGAGACCCCACACGCCTTGGTCAAATTTTAAATAACCTTGTAGGCAATGCTATTAAATTTACCGAAAAAGGTGAAGTCATTGTTTCGTGTTCGCCTTACGATTCAAGCCTTCAAAACATTACTGTTCCCGAAGGAACTGTCCCTCTTTGCATTAAGGTAAAGGATACTGGAATAGGGTTTAGTAAAGAGCAGGAAGCTTTGTTGTTTAAGCCCTTTACACAGGCTGATGCATCAATTACCAGACGTTTTGGTGGCACAGGTCTTGGTCTTGTGATAAGCAAGCATATTGTTGAGCAAATGAATGGGCAATTGCTTGTCGAAAGTGAAGTTGGCAAGGGGACAACATTTACAATTATTTTATTTTTACCACCATCAAAGGATAGTAGTGCCAGGTTGCATCAAGAACTGGACAATAGTGGTGAAGTAAATGTAAAGCTAGTTAATAAACGCATCTTAGTTGTTGAGGATAATATTGTTAATCAGTTGATTATGGAAGAACTACTACTTAAGACAGAGGCAATAGTTGCCATTGCAGATAATGGTCAAATTGCAGTTGAAATGGTTAAAGACAATAGCTATGATCTTATTCTGATGGATATGCAGATGCCAGTCATGGACGGTATTCAAGCAACTGAGGTGATACGCAAAACATACAGTACTGAGCAATTGCCAATAATTGCGGTTACAGCTAATGCCATGCGAGAAGATAAGGAAAAAGGTATATCAGTGGGGCTTAATGACTACTTAACAAAACCTATTGATCCAAAAAATTTAATGGTTGTTTTGCATCATTGGCTTTGTGAGTAATTCTAAAAGATTCTGATTAATTTTTCTTTTCTGGGAAAAAACTTTTAATGTATTTTAGAAGTTTAAGCAGACGCTCTTAAGCAGCTTGTTTCTGCTGTGTCTTTTCTTTCCCAAAATCTAATGTAAGTTTTTACTAATTTTTCGAAAACTTAGCTACGTGCAAATCTTTATTTATTTTTTCCTTGGCAAAGGGATATTAAATCAGTAAAAGAAAACATCTGTAAATGATAAAACTACCTGATAATTTTATTAACCTTAAACAAACGAGAGTATTAAATGAAATTTTTAAAATCTATTTTAATTGGTAATCTTTTAATTTTAACACTTTTGCTAAGTAGTATTTTTTCAATAGCTATGGCGGCAAGTCCTGCTGTAAAAATACAAACAAGTATGGGAGATATAGTTGTTCGTTTAGATCAGTCAAAGGCTCCTATTACTGTTGCTAACTTCTTACAATATGTAAAAAATGGACATTATGATGGTACAATTTTTCATCGGGTAATCAAAAATTTTATGATACAAGGTGGAGGCATGGACGTTAATCTAAAACCAAAGCCTACTAATGCTCCAATTAAAATAGAGTCTACCAATGGACTTGACAACAATAAATATACTATTGCAATGGCTCGTACTAGCGATCCTAATTCTGCTACTGCTCAATTTTTTATTAATGTCGAAAATAACAAAAACTTAAACTATACCGGTCCAACTCCACACGGTTGGGGGTACACAGTTTTTGGAAAGGTAATTAAAGGTCAAAATGTTGTGGATAAAATTAAAATGGTACCTACAAGCTCACAAGGGAGATATGATGACGTGCCCGTAGATGATGTAGTTATTGAAAAAATAACTCTTATAAAGTAAAGTATATTATTACACTTTTATTATAGAGAGTTACTATGTTCTTAAATAAAATTACACCCATCCAGTGTCGAGATACAGCACTTGCTTTTGCTTTTTTGGCTTTATTAATTTGGTTTTTTGTCGGGGAAAACTATATAATTTATATTTGCGCTGCAATTTTGCTTTTTGCTATGATATGGCCTAAGGGAATGACTTGGCCAGCACGCATTTGGTTTGGTTTTTCACACCTTATTGGCGGCTTTATGTCAAAAGTTTTATTAAGCATTATCTATGGTTTAATTGTGTTGCCAATATCTTTAATTAGACAAATGCTTGGTAAAGATAGCATGAATATAAAGAGTTACAAAGCAAGTTCACATTCAGCTTTTGTTGTACGTGAGCATACATTTAGTAAGGATGATTTGATTAATCCCTACTAATTCAGGTAGTGTATGAGCATTTAAATACTTTGGTTGATTTTAGTAAAAATACTTTTTTGCTAATTGATGTCTACAAATGAGGAGTCTATGAGTTTTTTTTCAGATATATGGGGCTTTTTAAAAGTTCGTAAAAAATTTTGGTTATTGCCGTTAATCGTATCTTTGTTGCTTATCGGTGCTTTGGTTGTCTTTACTAGCGGCTCTGCTGTGGCACCTTTTATCTATACATTATTTTAGGGTAGAATATGTCAAAAACCCCTACTTACATACTTGGAATCTCAGCTTATTACCATGATAGCGCAGCAGCTCTTTTGCAAGATGGCGTTGTGGTAGCTGCTGCTCATGAAGAACGCTTTACTCGCAAAAAGCATGATGCAGATTTTCCTGAAAAGGCCATTGCTTATGTTTTGGACGAGGTCGGAATTTGCTTAAAAGACGTGCAAGGTATAGCTTTTTATGATAAGCCCTTTCTAAAATTTGAACGACTACTCGAAACTTATCATGCTTACGCACCTAAGGGGTTACGTTCTTTTTTACTTTCTATGCCGGTTTGGATTAAAGAAAAACTTTTTATGCGTACCATGCTTGAAAGAGGGTTTGCACCATTTTTAGCTCATGAAGATAAGCTGCCTACGCTTTACTTTCCTGAACATCACCTTTCACATGCTGCATCTGCTTTTTACCCATCTCCTTTTGAAGATGCCGCAATATTAACTGTAGACGGAGTAGGGGAGTGGGTAACCACATCCATTAGCAAGGGAAGCGGAAAAGATATATCTACGCTAAGAGAGATTCACTTTCCTCACTCTCTTGGTTTGCTATATTCTGCCTTTACAGCTTATTGTGGTTTCAAAGTCAATAGTGGTGAATATAAACTTATGGGGCTTGCTCCATATGGCAATCCTAATGCACAGCGCACTCATGAATTTGAGCAAAAGATTAGAGATAACCTCATAGACATTCGTGATGACGGCTCCTATGTGCTAAATATGGAGTATTTTTCATATGCCACAGGTTTACGCATGTACAATGCAGATAAGTGGAAATGTCTATTTGGACTACCTGCTAGGCAAGCAGAGTCTGAAGAGCTTGAACAAGAATACATGGACCTTGCCCTTGCTATTCAAAAAGTTACCGAAGATATTGTTCTACGTCTGGCAAAATGTGCCAAAGAAATAACCAAAAGTAATAATCTTTGTCTTGCTGGTGGAGTAGCTTTAAATTGTGTTGCAAACGGTAAGATTATTCAAGAGAAAATCTTTGACAAAATTTGGATTCAACCTGCTTCTGGTGATGCAGGAGGTGCCCTTGGTGCTGCTCTTGCCCTGTGGCATATTGGTCTTGAAAAGCCTAGAGTTCCAACTTCGGCTAAAGATGCAATGCGTGGTTCTTACCTTGGTCCTAGTTTTGACCAAGGTCAAATTCAACGTATGTGTAAAAAATTCCAAGCTCAGGGGGAAGTTTATGATAACTTCCAACACCTTTGCAATCAGGTAGCTGACTTGCTAAATGAAGGAAAAGTAATTGGTTGGTTTCAAGGGCGTATGGAATACGGTCCAAGAGCCCTTGGGGCACGTTCTATCTTGGGTGACCCTCGCAATCACGAGATGCAAAAAAAACTTAACTTGAAAATTAAGTATCGTGAAGGGTTTAGACCTTTTGCACCATCTGTGCTTGAAGAATACACTCAGCAGTATTTTGACTTAGCCGAACAATCACCCTATATGTTGGTGGTAGCACCTGTGACAGCAAAGTACTGTAATGAACTACCAGAAGGTTACACATCGTTGCCCTTGTGGGAGCGTCTTTATTGGCAACGCTCAGCAGTTCCAGCCATAACTCATGTTGACTTATCCGCTCGCATCCAGTCTGTAAGCAAGGAAACTAACCCTCGTTACTGGGAACTTATTAATGCTTTTAAAGATCGGCACAATTGCCCCATGGTAGTTAATACTAGTTTTAACGTACGTGGAGAACCTATTGTATGCACTCCGCAAGATGCCTATTTATGTTTTATGCGAACTGAAATGGACTATTTAGTGCTTGGGGATATGCTTTTGAAAAAAGAAGATCAAAAAGCATTAAGCCAAGATCAAGACTGGCGATCTTTGTATACATTAGACTAAAGCTAGTTGAACCTTATTTTACTTTTTGGGAAAAACCTCTTGAGAACAAAAGTTTTTCCCAAAAACACTTTACTCTCGATTTTCTTAAGACTTAAAGACTAATCTTGACAAACGCTTTGCCGATCGTGTGTCGACCTTTTCTAAAAAAATCCATTACTATTTGAAAAGCGATTGAATCAAAAAA
>CAYJDL010000081.1:0-983 GCA_964368885.1 uncultured Desulfovibrionaceae bacterium
ATCTTATAGAGCGAACTACGCTAGATGCTGTGCAAACAAATTTTGTACAAAAAGCTTTATTTTCTGCCACAGAGCTTTTACGCATTATTGATGACATTTTAGATTTTTCCAAAATAGAAGCCGGCAAACTTGATATGGAATCTATTCCATTCACTTTGCAAAAAATCACATCTCAAATGAAAAGTGTCGTGGGGCATCTTGCGAAAAGAAAGAATCTTTCTTTACATATCAGCATTAATGACTTTGCAAATACTTCTATTTTGGGCGACCCTGTACGTTTAAAGCAAGTCATACTTAATTTTTTGAGTAATGCTATTAAATTTACCAGCAAAGGTAGTGTGCGCTTAGAAATTCAAGGAAAGTGTCGCAACAATGAACTGCACTGCCAATTTGCTGTGCATGACACTGGAATTGGCTTAACACCTGAACAAATGCAAAACCTTTTTTCAGCTTTTAATCAGGCAGATAACACCATAACTCGTAGATATGGCGGAACAGGTTTAGGTTTGGTCATTTCAAAAAATATTATTAACATGATGCAAGGTGATATTTGGGTCGAAAGTGTATACGGGCAAGGCTCAACATTTTTTTGCACAGCCAAATTTCCACTAGCTACAAGTGCGTTGCAAAATTATGAGCATGACATGAGCTCTAAAAAACTCATGGATATTGAACAAAAACGTACTGGGCATATATTGCTTGTTGAAGATAATGAAATAAATCAACTAGTTGCTCAAGAAATACTTTTGTCAATGGGATATACTTTGGATATAGCGCAAAATGGACAAGAGGCATTAGATAGGCTTAAAGAAAATACCTACGATATAGTTTTAATGGATATTCAAATGCCCATCATGGATGGTTATACCGCCACGGAAAAAATACGTGAGCAGTCACAGTATGCTTACTTACCCATTATTGCCATGTCTGCTCATGCCATGCTAGGGGTAAAAGAAATAAGTATGAAGCATGGAATGAACGAC
>CAYJDL010000081.1:993-3091 GCA_964368885.1 uncultured Desulfovibrionaceae bacterium
AAACCTATTGATATAAAAATACTACAGCAAGTTTTGGAGTTTTGGATTTAGTCTGATATAAAATTAAGTTGATGTAAACGCTGACTCCTTCTCCGTTTTGAGTGCTTGACATATTAATCTTAAATTTGTAAAGGTAAGCTTTGTTACATTTGCTCTGCTTTGTTTGACCAAATATTGAAAAATTAGTTTTTTTGTATCATACGAGTCCATGAGTTTTTTCTTTCTATATATACACATGATCAGTAGGAAAGCATATGTTAACTTCTTTTTCACATAAGATTACTCGAAAAAATAGTTTAGAGTTAAAATTTAATGCCATAAATTTCACAATTTTTATTGTAATGTTTTTGGCTTTTTTTTTAATAGCTTATCATATCTTAACTTCACTTGCCCGCAATGTTTCCAAAGATTACGCTGAACTTTATTCTTTTAAAACTGCCGCTTCACTCAGTTCATTCCTTGCCCATGACTTAGCCATCTTAAATGAGGCAGCAACTTCGGAAAGTTTGCGCTTGTGGTTTGAAAATAACAACGATGAAAACGGACCCCTTAAAGAAAAGGTTTTTGAATTAAGCTCAAATTATGTATCACGTTTGCACAATGGTCATATTTATTTTGGTATCTTAAGCTCAAAAAACGAATATCATTTTAATAAAAAAACCCAATGGGAAAATTTTAAATATGTGAATAAATTAAAGGAAAACACTGAAGCAGACTCTTGGTATTTTACCACATTAAAAACAAAAACACCTTATGAACTTAATGTGGATACCGATAAAACTACCAAGCAAACATCCGTATGGGTAAATTATAAAATTTTTTCCAAAGACAGCAAACCCTTAGGGATTATTTCCACCGGCATAAATTTTGATGAAATATTACATTCTGCTTTCGAAAGATATGAAATCCAAAACATCCGAGGTGTTGTTATTGATCGCAATGGCTTTGTGCAAATGGACAGTGCCTTTCAAAAGGGTCAAAACCTTATACACGAAAGTAATTGGCATATAAATGAAATTATAGAAGATGATACCTTTAGGGATGCCATTAAAAAACATCTTGAAAGTGTCACTGACTATAATAATAGTACCGATATGCCGGAAGTTTTTGAACTTCCCACCGACAGTCCGTATGATTTTATGGCACTTACGCCCATAACTGGTGCTGATTGGACAGTAATTACTTTTTTTAATTCATCGGCTTTATATTCTATGGAGCATGTAAATCCGTTTTTGTGGCTGACCGTTTTTCTTTTTCTTGTTTATGTGGTTATTGTTGCTTTATTTGGGCGTAAGCTTCTTTTTATCCCTCTAGCGAAAATTGTAAAAAGTCTTAGTCCAATAGATATAGATTCCAAATCTCAAAATGGCCAACAAGTTTCACAATCTCAAACACATACTGACCAAAAAAAATATGAAACAATTTATGGCCTTGAACGTAGAGATGAGCTTGGTAAACTTTCTAATACCATCCAAAATCTGCGCGATAACCTAGCGAAAAATAATATAGAATTATCCTTAGCTGCAGAAAAAGCCCATGCTGCCAGCATGGCTAAAACACAATTTTTAGCGCATATGTCTCATGAAATTCGAACTCCCATGAATGCTATTATTGGTATGGCAAAAATCGGCAGTGATTCGCAAGATGCGACTAAAGTGCAAACATGTCTTAAAAAAATTGTAATGTCTTCAACGCATCTTTTAGGCATAATTAATGATATTCTGGATATGTCAAAAATTGAAGCCAATAAAATTGATATTTTACATGACATCTTTGATTTTCCACAAATGTTGCAGCGTGTAAGTGGTGTTATTGCTTTACGAGTGGCAGAAAAAGGGCAACACTTTAGCGTAGAACATGACGAGCGCATCCCCACCTATCTTATTTCTGATGAACAACGCATTGCTCAAGTTATTACTAATTTTCTTTCCAATGCTGAAAAATTTACTCCGCAAAATGGCAATATAAGCCTGCGCACAACTTTAATGGAAATAGATGACACACAGTGCAAAATCAAAGTGAGTGTGTGCGATAATGGTATTGGCGTTGCAAAAGAACAACAAGCACTTTTATTTACGCCATTTCAGCAAGCTAATAG
>CAYJDL010000081.1:3127-3433 GCA_964368885.1 uncultured Desulfovibrionaceae bacterium
TTGGCGGTACGGGGCGTGGTCTTTCAATTTGCAAAGAAATCATACGTTTACTTAATGGCGAGTTACACTTTTTCTCCGAAGAAAATAAAAGAACGGAAATTTATTTTATTATTCCGTGCTCATTGCCTGATGCGCAAAGTGTGCAAAAGCAAGCAGAGATTGTAAACACGCCTTCCGTTTCTACTCTAGACTTTAGCGGAAAGAAAATTTTGTTGGTAGAAGATATTGAAATTAACCGTGAAATCATTATGGCTTTGCTTGAAGATACGGGATCTGAATTCGATATAGCAGAAAATGGTCTACAAG
>CAYJDL010000081.1:3443-9617 GCA_964368885.1 uncultured Desulfovibrionaceae bacterium
ATACGCATGCCTGAAATGACAGGCTATGAAGCCACACAACAGATTCGCAAGCTTGAACATCCATACGCAAAAAAAGTACCTATTATTGCCATGACGGCCAATGCTTTTCGTGAAGATGTGGAGCAGTGCTTGCAAGTAGGCATGAATGCACACATTGGAAAACCAATTGATTTAAATCAGCTTTATGCTGTATTGCGTCAATTTGTTCTCAAATAATGTCACTCAGTAGCCAATCTATGAGGTGTATTTGCTTAATGCTGTTATGGGTAGTGCCGCTGCCAATAGTATCAAGCGTAAGTAACATTTTTGGAAAGTGGTCTTTTATGGCATTTAGCGGAGCAAGCTCTCGTTCTAAGGTGCTAAGGTCAAGGACAGAGGCGGCAACTTGATAATATACAAAGCCGTCCGCATTTTTAGCCACAAAGTCCACTTCTTTTTCATTCACTTTACCTATATAGACTTGATAGTTGCGCCGCAATAACTCTAAATAGCAGAAAAAAATATCAATAGTGAAGTTAGGCATTGCCAACAAATTTTATTAATTGCACAAATTTAATTTTTTAGCTAATGTTAGGGACGCAGTTAAGATGTATCTTATATTAGGTGTAAAAAACTTTATTTACAAACGTGATGTAAATGATATTTTTGCCGATTGAGAAAATCGTCTACACATTAACGCATTTAGTGTGAATAATATTCCATGAAGGATTCAGACTATTAAAGGAGGAGTTATGAAAAAATTACTGTTATTAGCTTTGGCAAGTGCTTTGTTTTTTGCTACTGGGTGTAGTGTGCTAAGTCCCAAAAAAACACCGTATATTCCGCCACCGCTTCCGGCTGAAGAATATCCTGCTGCTGTAACGCCTAAACAAGCTCCAAAGCCAGTGCAACAAGCACCGGTGCAACAAATGAATCCTGATCAGCAAATGTATCCTGAAGCAGCACCAGCCATAGCACCTGTATCTACTAATCCCGAAACGGTTATTAAACCGGATGGAACAGCAGTGCAAAAAGATACAAGACCAGCTTATTTAAGACCAAATCCATCACATAAGCCAACTCCAAAGCCAATTCCGCAAGTATAGCACAGTTAATGTTCCTGCAAAATTTAAGTTGCAGGAACATTAAGCATATATTAATTTTATTTGGGAAAACTTTGCTGTTTAACGTAGCTCTAGGCTTTCCCCGAAATAATAAATCAGCGTTTCCTTAAGGAATCAGAAACTTGACGCTACTTTGACGACCTACAACAATAAGCACGTCTCCACGTTGTAATTTAGTTTGCGCCGAGGGAACAAAGGTATATTCTTCAGATTCAGCAGAGCGAACACCAATAACCATTACTTCATACTTACTAATTAAGTTTAATTCCATAAGAGTTTTATTACTCCAGCGATCTACAATAAGTTCTTGTACCAAAATACCCCCATAACGAGGGATAAGGTCAAGCATTCCGGGATTGCATAGTTGATGCGCTGCAAGGCTTGCTGCATCGTGTTCGGGTAAAATTGCATTATGCACGCCAAGGCGTTGTAATATTTTACGATGCTCTACAGTATTCGCTTTTGCCCAAATGCGTTGAACATTTAATTCTTGTAAATTTAAAACAATGGACAAGGATTTTTCAACAGCAGATCCAACCGATACCATAACACAATCTAAGTCTTGAAAATGTAATGATTTTAATGTAGACAATTGCGTTGCGTCTGCTCTATAAACCTTTTGTAAAACATCTTGATTGCAGTCAACTATGTGTTCACTTGCATCAATACCAATAACATGATGACCAAGTTGCTCTAGGGTTCTTGCCATTTGCAAGCCAAACTTTCCAAGTCCAATAATGCCAATTTCCCACATACTTCCAATCATGAGAACAGTCCTCTTTATTTTATATCAATATTTACTTTGCTAACCTATGGGTATATTCATAGCCGGATATGAATATTTGCGGCTTGGTTGTAAAGAATGTACTGCCGTTAACAAACCAATATAACCGACTCTACCTATAAACATATTTAATATAATAATGATTTTACCGGCAAAACTTAAATTAGGCGTTAAGTCCAAAGTGTAACCAACGGTACCAAAAGCAGATACGACTTCAAAAATTACTGCCAGCAAGCGCACCTGCCCTTCACGAAACCCAACAAGAGATGCATTTTCCGTAACACAAAGCATAAGCACTGATAAACCAATAGTTAATGCTCCAAAGAAAAAAAGCATCAAAGCTTGCCCTATAGTTTCTTGGCGAATTGCTCTTTCTTGCACTACGACATCTTTTTCTCCATTTACTTGCACTTTCATAAAGCCTAAAAGTACACGAAAGGTCGTGATTTTTATACCTCCGGCACAAGAACCCGGAGCACCGCCAATAAACATAAGCAAAACCATGATTAACATGGAAGCATCGCTTAATGTACCCATATTGATGGAATTAAATCCAGCTGTTCTTGCTGAAATAGATTGAAATACACTGGATAAGGCTAAAGAAAAAGATGCTTCGGAGCGAGCATGTAAAATTTCTAAGCCAAACATAATAGCTCCCCCTCCAATAATTAATACAAGCGTTGTCTTAAGAACAAGACGGCTATATCTATCTAATTTTGGGCGTTTTGGAGGTTGTAAATCTAGTGTATCATGGCAGGAATAAATGGATTTTGGTTTTGGTTTTTCTTTAAACAAGCTACTTATTTTTTGTGTAAAAGTAATAATGCGCTCACGTAAAACTCTACTTATTTCATGCAAAACAGCAAAGCCAAGTCCACCTAAAACAATGCTTATTCCAATTATACTATTTACGGTTACATCATCTTTAAATGAAATTAAATTGTCAGGAAAAAGAGTAAATCCTGCATTACAAAAAGCAGAAATCGAATGGAAAATAGCACTAAATGGATGAAAATTTATGGGGTCGTGCAGATAAAGCATGAAAGCGGCAAAAAGCTCTATGCCCATTACTAACAAGACTAATTGCCATAAAAATGAGCGTACATTTACAATATCTTTATTTAGCAAAGCTTGATGTACAGCATCACGGTCTGCGATGGGTACTCGATTACGCCAAAGCACAAAGACAAGGCTTGTATAGGTGGTAATACCAAGCCCACCAAGCTGAATGAGCATTAGCAAAATTCCTTGCCCTATGGGGCTTAAGCTTTCGCTAACATTGACAGGGTCTAGCCCGGTGACACAAACTGCTGATGTTGCTAAGAAAAAAGCATCAATTACGCTTATTCTATGTCCTTGTGCTGATGCAAAAGACAGAGAAAGCAAAATGCCACCGATGAAAATGGCTACAATAAAAGACATAACCGGCCAAGTAATGGGAGAAAAAAATTTTTTTTTACGCATATATCACAAGTATTGTTTAAAGAAACGTTGATTTATTCTTCTTTTTTTTGGGAAAAACTTTTTGTGAACAAAAGCTTTCCGTAAGGGGTGTTTTCTGTTTACCCTAGAAGTTTCAATATTACACACTTTATGTTTAGTCCGAATTTACAAAAGTTACAAAATTCGGGTTACAATTTTTCCCCGAGCTTAGGGAATTTTATTTCTAGTTTTACCCACATAATCCTATGTCGTTGTTGCATATTTCATAAATATTTATGAAATATGCTCTTTTGCTTAAATACAGAGAGGATATTATTTTAGTCAGAATACAATGAGCACTTTATACTCCAATACAGTGCCCCATTTGAAACGCCAGCGGTTACCGAATTTCCTGCCGCCTAAAACGGAAGCTACACTTTTTACTGTGCGTTGGTCAAGACCCAGAGCCGCTGCAACTTGCTTAATTGTTATTGTTTCACCAATTAAACAATGGATATACTACGCAGATTCTTAATTTGTTAATTCTAAAGGTTGTCGTGAAGTATATGTGGAGCTAATGACGGATGCTGATGCTTATAAATGTACTAAAGAAATAAGGAAGGATTCTGCAGAACTGTTAAAATGTATAAAATTATTGGATTGCTTTGCTTCACTCGTAATGACTTGCGTTGTAAGATCAAGTCATTACGATGAGCGAAGCGACTGCAACGCATTTACTAATAATGCATGCTATTATCTAAACGTGTGAACATATTGGGTACTATTCCCGAAGTTAATCATATTAAAAAGCACTTTCCTACGTCCGCTTCCGCCAGGTGTATTGTTGTTAACGACGGAGAAAGACTGGTTTACAACGGGTAACCATGGATCGTTGCTATCGTCTTGTTGTCCTGTCCATTCACCGTGGTTGCCACGACCATAGACATACATGTATTGGTTTGTTGTCATCACGTTCATTGAGTAAGATTGTCCTGGTTGCACTCTGTACCAACCCTTTGTATACCAAATATTACTGGTATGATAACGAATAGCCACATCAATAGCTTGGGAAGTTTCATTTTGTAGAATTAAGGTGCGATTAGCATGGGCAAGGCTTGGCAATACGCAAATACAGATGAGGCAAAGAGCAGCAAAACATTTAAAAAGTTTCATATAATTCTCCTAAAAAAATGGTATTAAGTAATTTTGCAAAGCATTTATTCGTAAGAGCATTCAAGACAAACGCTGAGACAGTCGGCATTTTTTGAGTATACACTTTGCGATTTTACTTTGTTGTGTAAGATAAGAGTGAATACTGGCATCAATGGAATTTGTCAAGATTTGTGTTTTGCAATCTTGTCATAAATGTTTATCTTGTTGTATTAATGATATATGGAGGAATAAGCCATGACTGTCATGCAATAAAATAACAAAACTACATAAATGTATTTTTGCTTTGATACATTTTATAACATAAATGTATATTTTCTTAACGTCCTGATATGAAATATTAAAACGTGTTAGCGTATTTATACTGCTTGCATTTCTAAGTCAAAAGGAAGGTGGTCATCTATTTTTTCTACTTTTTTGTGGAAAATTAAATAGATCAGACTACGTATTAAATTAACTTATTTTATTCTGAAAAAATAATTCACTATTATTTGTGCTAGTTAAACTGCAAAAGCAATTTTTTTACGTTTTTGGCATAAGATATGCTTATAGTAAACTATCTGACTGCTCTCATATGCCAATCAAGCAAAAATTAGAGTAATTTTTAAAATAAAATTGTTATTTAAGGAGTTTTAGAATGACATCACCACGCCGCCTTGCCGTTATGGAAGCCTTTAGCGCATGTCCTTGTGACATTGATTCCAGCAATGGACATTTAACACCCAATATCGAAATAGGTCGTCATTTTGCAAAGGATGTTTTTACCATTCACGTTATGCGTGAACGCTTACCTCGGGACGTATTTAAACAGCTTGAGCTAACCATTCGTGAGGGGGCAAGACTACCTTCTGAAATTGCTAATGTTGTTGCTTCTTCCATGAAGGATTGGGCTCTTGAGCGTGGCGCAACGCATTATACGCATTGGTTTCATCCTATGACAGGGTACACAGCGGAAAAGCATGATGCTTTTTTAACTCTTTCCTCTGATGGTCATTTATTAAATGAATTTTCAGGAAAAATGCTTATTAGCGGTGAACCTGATGCATCTTCTTTTCCTTCCGGTGGTATTCGTTCAACCTTTGAAGCAAGGGGTTATACTGCTTGGGATCCTACCGTGCCTGTTTTCTTGCTTCCGGGTAAACTTGGTCATACTTTACACATTCCTTCTATGTTTTATTCTTATTCCGGTGAAGCTCTTGATCGTAAAACTCCTCTTTTGCGCTCAATCTCCGCTGTTTCTCGTCAAGCTTTGCGTATTTTACGTCTCTTTGGAAAGGATAAAGCAACACATGTGCGTCCAATGGTTGGCGCAGAACAAGAATACTTTTTAGTGGACAGCCGTCTTGCCGCATTACGCCCTGATTTATTGCTCACAGGGCGTACCCTTCAAGGCGCACCTGCACCAAAGGGGCAAGAAATGGAAGACCACTATTTTGGTGATATTCCATCTCGTGTCATGGCTTTTATGCATGATGTTGAAAAGCGTCTTTTTGCCCTTGGTATTCCCGTAAAGACTCGTCATAATGAGGTAGCTCCAGCTCAATTTGAACTTGCTCCATTATATGAAGAGTGCAATATTGCCACTGACCACAATATGCTAACCATGAATATTTTACGTCATACAGCCGCTGAGCATGGTTTTGTGTGTCTTTTGCATGAAAAGCCTTTTGCTGGTGTTAATGGTAGCGGAAAGCA
>CAYJDL010000082.1:0-9602 GCA_964368885.1 uncultured Desulfovibrionaceae bacterium
CTTTTCCGCCAAAACCCAAAAGGCGCAAGATGAAAATTGGTCAAGCCTTTACTGTCTTAGTGCAAGAAGAATCGGCAAAGTTAGTTGATGATGAAGCCTTAATGGAACTTGCTAAGGCAAGAGTTGAAGAAGGTGGAATTATTTTCATTGATGAAATTGATAAAATTGCCAGCACTTCATCCCAACGTTCGTCGGATATATCAAGAGAGGGTGTACAAAGAGACCTTTTACCTATTGTTGAAGGTAGCGTAGTAAATACTAAATATGGTATGATTAAAACAGATCATATTCTCTTCATTGCTGCCGGAGCTTTTCATTTTAGTAAACCTTCTGACCTTATTCCGGAGCTACAAGGTCGCTTTCCTTTGCGTGTTGAGCTTCAAGCACTTGGTAAGGATGAATTTTTGCGCATTTTAACGGAACCAGACAATTCCTTAACTCGGCAATATACAGCTTTACTTCAAACTGAAAATGTTCAGATTACTTATACTGATGAAGGTTTAAAGGAAATTGCTTCCTTTGCTGAAGAAACTAATAATGAAACAGAAAATATTGGTGCCAGACGATTATATACAATTATGGAAAAAATATTAGCTGATATTTCCTTTGAAGCTCCTGAAAAAGCCGGAACAGAAGTTATTGTCAATGAACAATATGTTCGTGAAAACTTAGAAGATGTTAGGGAAGATAAAGATTTAAGCCGCTATATTCTTTAAGCAAAATATGGTTATTATTTTTTATTGGGAAAGACTTTTTATAAATTAAAAGTCTTTCCCAAAACCTTCTTGAATCATAATTAATAAAAAGATTTTACTTTTTTAAATTGTTAAAAAGTGCACCATAGTGTTGCGCATGCTTTTTGAGGTTCGGAGTATCTAATTCCAAAGCTAAGATAGCATAAGCAGTGGATAAGAAATGTTTACGTTGCTCTAGTGCGTTTAAGCGTTGATTATGTTTTTGATTTTGAATAAGTTTTGCAAGAAGGTCAGTAATATGCTTTGCCCTGTGAGTGTCCATGTGCTTTTGATAAACCTCTGCATGACCTTGTTCTGCAATTTTTGCTAAAAGAAGTGGATTATTTAAAGCATTTCGTGTTATTTCTATAGCTTGCAAATGGTTATTGCGTTGATAAAAAGGTAAGATATTTTCGTTTTCTGTGAACAATTCTTTAAGTCCATGTTGACAATCTTCCATAAGTAGGACACAGCCACAAGCCATAGCTTCAAAACAGCGAAAATTAACTTCTGATGCCGCTGTGGCATTTAAAGCAATGCGGGAACGATTGTAAAGTGGTACATAATTTCCTTGTTTTATAATTAAAGGATGGTTTTGCTGAAAAGCTCTTAAAAATGGTTCTCTTTGTGGTAAATTTTTATTTTTTAAAGTCCCTACAAAAATAATCGGAATAGACCTGTCACTAAAATTTTCTGTGCATATATCTTTGTGATGATGTGCAAAAAGTGGCATCCAACTTGCGTCTAATCCCTCACTGGAAAAAAGAGGTACAAAATCTTTTTGTGCAACAAGTATATGGTCAAAAGCATATCCATAAGGAACATGCCAAGGATTACAAAATGTATCAATTGTATAAAAGATACTTGGGCAAGGTATTTTCTCAATACCGGGAAAGCATGGTAAATTGCCATTATCTATTGCTATAACAGCATCTGGAATAAAACCCTGAGACGTAACATCTTTATATAATTGTAAAGCTGATCTTGGATATGGACAACATATATCACAATCACTACCGAATCCGGCAGTAATTACATTATGCCCTTGTTTTTTTAAGGCTAATGCAAAGTATGTGGCTTCAAGATTTAAAATATTCATATATTCCCAAGATATCAGAACATTAAAGGCTTTACAGCAATTATACTTGATGTAAAGCCCTAGTTTATAGTTTTATTATTATTTAAACTTATTTAACAATTCTAATGCGCTCTGCTTCAAACTCAATATGCCCCCAGTCTTTTTCTACTTCAACTAGTATTTCAACTGTATCGTTGGCAGTAATGTTTTGCCCTGCCCAAACTTCATTATCAATCTCCACTTTACCGGTACCGCTGGCATCTTGGAAAGTATAGATATCTCCACCTACATTATTAATAATTTTACCTCTTAGAGTAACCCAAGTGTCATCTGCTTGTTTTGAAGCTTCCTTAATGGTCATAACCTTAGGACCAGGTCCGGAAAAACCTCCACTTGAAGGTCCTTGATATCCACCATTTTGAGAGAATGCTTCTACAGCTAAACCAGGAGAGCAAAGCAGTGCACCAGCAAAAATAGAACTTAATAAAATACGAGATGCTTTTTTCATTTTTACCTCTGTTTATATAAATGCTTTAATTATTTTATAGCAGTAATCTCTATTTCAACATTTACACCAAGTGGTAATGCGGCTACTCCCACACAAGACCTTGACGGAAATGGCTCCTTAAATACTTTTTTATATTCTTCATTAACAAGAGGAAAGTCAGACATATTAGTTATAAAAACTGTTACCTTAACTACATCACTAATACTCATGTCAGCAGCATTAAGAATAGCTTGAACATTTTTAAGGCATTGTGCTGCCTGAACGCTTGCATCACCTTCAACTACTTTACCGCTTGCAGGGTCAATGGGTATTTGACCTGAGGCAAAGAGCATATTATCTTTTAGTATGGCTTGACTATAAGGACCAACTGCTGCCGGTGCATGTTCAGTATGAATAATTTTTTTCATGGTAAACTTCCTTAAAAAGTATCAATAATATGAAGAATTTCAGCAGTTTTCTCCTGCATAAGAGCTAAATCCCCACGAGATTCCACATTAAGGCGTAAAAGTGGTTCAGTATTGGAAGAACGAACATTAAAACGCCAATTTGTAAAGACCATTGAAAGGCCATCAAGACGATCTTCATCAATGGAATCCTTAACATAATAAGTATGAATTTTTTGAATAATGCCCTGTGCATCAGTGACTGTTCGATTAATTTCACCACTGCAAGGGTATTTTTGCATACACTCTTGTACTAATTCAGCCAAACTTTTCTGACTGGTAATGACTAACTTTGCTACTAAGAGCCAAGGTAACATACCGGAATCACAATAGGCAAAGTCACGGAAATAGTGATGCGCACTCATCTCACCACCATAAAGAGCATCCTCAAGGCGCATAGTTTCCTTGATAAAAGCGTGCCCTGCTTTACTCATAAGAGTTGTTCCACCGGCTGCTTTTACAACATCTTGCGTATTCCAAATTAAGCGAGGATCATGGATAATTTTTGAATTAGGATATTCCTGCAATAAGCTTTGACCTAAAAGCCCGACTAGGTAGTAACCTTCAATGAAGTTTCCTTGGGCATCATAAAAAAAGCAACGGTCAAAATCTCCATCCCAAGCAATACCAAGGTCAGCATTATTTTCACGAACTGCCGTTGCAGTTGCTTCTCTGCGTTCAGGTAAAAGAGGGTTTGGGATACCATTTGGAAAGGTGCCGTCAGGTTGCATATTAGCTGAGGTCATTTTAAAAGGCAAAAGGGGCATTAATTCATTTAAAACTAAGCCTGCGCAACCGTTACCAGCATCAACATGAATTTTAAAATTGGAACTTTGACCACTTTGAACATCAAGCTTAACATAATCAAGCAAAAAGCGTACATATTCTTGTCTGTAGGATGCTTGAGTATATGAGCCACTTTGTGGAGCATTGTCAGACATACTAACACTTTCCAACAGGGCAAGAGCTTTATCTCTAATGTCAAAAAGACCGGAGTCTGCACTAATAGGTACAGCGTCTTTGCGCACAAATTTCATGCCGTTATCATCAGGTGGATTATGACTTCCGGTAATCATAATACCTCCGTCAAAGCCTTGGGCAAAGGTGGCAAAATAAATTTCTTCTGATCCGCATAAATCAAGGTCTATAACGTCAACACCGGCCTGTCTTAAGCCTTGTATTAAACCATCTCGCAAAGCCGGTCCGGATAAACGGCAATCTCGCCCAATAACAACTGTTTTTGGTGAAAAAAGTTCGGCATAAGCTAGACCAATGGCTTTTGCAAGTTCAGGACTTAAGGTACTTGGAAAAGTGCCACGTACATCATAGGCTTTAAAAGAGGAAGCAAAACTCATAGATTTCCTTTTGTAGTTTAAAATTTAATTTTCTTATTACACAAAAAACATCTCAATTGATAACATAAAATGAAATCATTGTCTAATGATTGTCTAGTTTGAAAATTTTTACTGTAGCTAAATGTTCATGACTTGAAAGAAAACATTATTTTATTCTTTTTCCCCAAAAAAATTATAACTGTTCTTGCCTAAAAATTCACCTTACTAATACAAGAAGGCTTTTCATTTCTTATTCTTTATGCTAAAAGTAGTTAGATGTTGCATGGCAAACATTTTTTTATTATTAACCATTGACTAATTACTATAAAGAAATCAGGAATTTTTATGAATAAAAACGTAGCCTTAGTTATTGTATCTGTTATTTTGCTTGGGATGGGTTTAATTACTTATAATGAATATTCTAGCTCGGGCAAGTTGCTAGGTTCGCCACCCATGCCTCCAAATCATAACAAAAGTGCTGAAATAAAGCCTAATACTGACGCCTCTAAAACAAAACCTGCTGTACCTGAAACAAAAGATAAGCCTGTAGAGACAAAACAAGTAGCCGTCAATAAAACTGACACTGCTAGCCAAGATCAACAGCCTACTGTTCCACAGAATACGCAGGGTGCACAGACGCAACAAACACAAGTAGCTGATATTCCAACAACAAAACCTGTTGAACAAGAGTTATCAAAGCCTGTCCCGACTATTCCTGTAAATACACCCGTGACACCGGAGCAATATAGTCAAGGACCTATAGTTAGTAATGACGCAGCTGAAAAAAAATCAGCGGCTTTAGAAAATATAGATACTAATGTACAACCAGCTGTACCTTATAATGAGGAAGAAACAAAGCCAGTTGTTACACCGCCGGCTGAGCCAAAACCTGCTGCTGAAACAAGTCAGAATGAAAGAGTAATTAGAAAAATTTCTGTTCTTAACATTGGAGATGGAGTTACAATACGTTTTGACAGTAATAAAATGCCGACATATCATTATTCACACCTTAATTCTCCTGAAAGATTGGTTGTTGACCTTGATGGAGCTTGGAAAATACGTCCTCAGGGAGCTGGAAAAAATCCTTTTGTCTCCAACATCCGTATAGGTGAGCATAGAGAAGGTACTCGCATTGTTTTTGACTTGCAAAAGGCTCCAAGTTCAATTCGCTTTCTTAAGTACGGAACGACCGGTCTTGACATTAGATTACGATAACATCTTTTTATAATTCTATTTTTAATTACTACCCAGTTTTTAAAATTTAACTTGTAACCATCTTTTTTTATTTGGAGAGTAGCATGCGATTATTTCGTGGAACTGTTGCAGCATCACTTATGGCATTATTATTAAGCGTTAGCCCTTTGCAGGCGGCTGAAGAAAATATGTTTGAATCTTTGAAACGATTCAGTCAAATAGTTGATTTAGTAGAAAAAAACTATGTAGAAAAAACTAACAGTAAGGATTTGATGGATGGAGCAATTAAGGGCATGTTAGAAAATCTTGACCCGCACTCAACCTTTATGAATCCAAAAGAATATCAAGAAATGCGCGAAGCAACTAGCGGAGAATTTACCGGAGTTGGTATAGAAGTAACGCATGATAACGGTCAAATTAAAGTAGTTTCCCCTATTGAAGATACCCCTGCTTTTAAGGCAGGCATCCTTCCTGGGGATATTATATTAGAAGTAGATGGAAAAAGTACACATGAACTTTCTTTACAAGAAGTTGTTTCACGTATTCGTGGTCCTAAGGGTAGCAAAGTAGAACTTACAATTATTCATCATAATTCAAACAACCCAGAAACGGTTGTTATCACACGTGAATCCATACCTCTTATTGCTGTGAAAAGTAATGAATTGGAAAAAGGTTACTATTGGATGCGTGTTACTCGCTTTTCTGAACAAACAAAGGATGAATTACATGCCGCTCTAGCCAAGGCGAAAAAAGAAGGATTAGAAGGTATTATTCTTGACTTACGCAATAACCCAGGTGGTTTAGTTGATCAAGCCGTTTTTGTTTCTGATACATTTTTAAGCAAGGGTGACATTGTATCCATTCGTGGTCGTAATGATATAAAACTTGCAACTCATCGTGCGAAAAAGCAAGCCACAGACATTAATGTTCCTATGGTGGTTTTAGTCAATGCCGGATCTGCTTCTGCTTCTGAAATTGTTGCCGGAGCTTTAAGAGATCATAAACGTGCGGTAATTATAGGCGAAAAAACTTTTGGGAAAGGTTCAGTGCAAAACATCATCCCTTTACATGATGGCTCCGGTCTAAAGCTTACAATTGCCCTTTATTACACTCCTAATGGAGACACAATTCAAGCTAAAGGAATTATACCTGACTTTGAGGTTCCTTTTGAAGTTAGTACCGAAAAAGAAAAAAATGATAATAAACGCTTCACTTTAAGAGAGGAAAATCTTGAGCGTCACTTAGGCACCGATAAGGATAAAAATGTTCAACCTGAACAAAATAAACCAAATGGTTTAAATAAAACTGAAAACAATACTAAACAAGAAAGTGCTGACAATAAAGGTAAGATTAAGAAAGAAGACATTAAGGAAAGACTATCCAAAGACAATCAATTGCGTATTGCTTTGCAAATGGTAAAAAGTCTACCCACAATACAGCAAATCAAAAACAGCAATTAACAGTTTAATAAAATTTCTAATAGCTGTTAAAAACATCTGAATATAAATTAATAAGGGAACGTAAAAAAGTTCCCTTATTATATTTTAATAAGCAAATCCTTTAAACCTCACAGCTCTCACCATGCACCAAGAAAATTTTATTCCGTGGTTTACGTCTCTGGAAGAATATCGCTTAGATGATATGTTATTAGCCAAAGCTTACGAAAATACTGCAAAACAACTCAAACAAAGCCTAAAAACTGCCATTGCTTATCAGGCTTTAGCAAGCGAAAGTATACAAGAGCAGCGTATTTTTCAAGATTTTACCAAAAAAGGTTTTCGCAGGCAAATTACTTTGCGTCCTGTTCCATGGCTTATAATTTTTTGTTCTGAAAACTTTATTTCGCCAGCTAAGATCATTGCAGCTGCTATGCCAGCTCATCTTGCCCATGTGCCTATTATTTTTATTAGCGAAAAACCGGTACATCAAAATATTTTGGTAAGTTTAGAATTACTAGGATTAGAAGATATTTATTGCATTAATCATGAAGAATTATTAAGCATCATCAAAGCTCACAATAATAATTGTGCTCAAGGGCGTTTGGTACTTCTTTATGATAATAAAAACAATGCCGATATGGAAAAGTTCACAGCATTGAAAAAAAGTATTCAATTTAATGATTATTTATCGAAACTACCAATTTTTATAGATAACACTGCCCCAAAGTTAGTACTTGACATTAATCTTGGCCAAGAAGCTAAGGACGTAATCAATTTTGCCCACGGTAATGCACAGTACATAACGATAGAGAATTGTCAAACAGCGGATGCCTATTATACGCATAAGCCTTTTAATGATTTTAATATTAGACAAGTGTGGGGAAAAGGAATGGAGGCTTGCTGGCATCACATAAATTACGGGCAAGATTTTTTCATACAAAAATTTTATCACGCTGATTTATTTTTTTAAGCAAGCGCTGATTTATTTTTTTTGACAAAACAAGTCACATAAAAAATGGGGAAGTTGCCTTCCCCATCTTAGTTTTAGATTTTTAGATACTTAGTCGGACTAAAGCTCTATGCAAAGCTGTTTGTGCTCTTAAAGTATCAATCTTATCATTTTTTTGAGCAAGTCTCTCTTCAGCTCTTTTCTGAGCTGCTTGAGCACGTGCTTTATCAATATCTTCGGCAAGTTCTGCTGATTCAGCCAATATAGTAACTACATTGTCATTTACATCAGCAAAACCACCGGAAATAAAGACAAATTGGTCTTTTCCATCGCTGCTAAAGCGTAAAGCTCCAACCTTCAAGGCAGAAAGCAAAGCGGCATGATTTTGAAGCACACCAAATTCACCATCAACCCCAGGGCAACTTACATATTCAACAGGTGTATTTACCACTTGTCTATCTGGTGTAACAATTTCCAATTGAAGCATAGCAGCTCCTTATTGCGACTGACGCGAATTGTACTTCTCCACAGCCATTTCAATACCACCAAGCATGTAGAAGTCACCTTCTGCCATATGGTCATATTCACCATCAAGAATGCCTTTAAAGCCCTTAATAGTCTCTGTAAGCTGCACATATTGCCCAGGAGTTCCAGTAAAGGTTTCTGCCACGTGGAATGGTTGGGACAAGAAACGCTGAATACGGCGAGCACGAGCCACAACAACTTTATCCTCATCGGAAAGTTCATCCATACCAAGAATAGCAATAATATCTTGCAAATCTTTATATTTTTGCAACACTGATTGCACTTGACGAGCTACCATATAATGTTCGTCACCAACTACGTTGGGGTCAAGAATACGAGAACTTGAGTCAAGAGGGTCAACAGCAGGATAAATGCCAAGCTCAGCAATTTGACGAGACAATACTAAGGTTCCGTCAAGGTGCGAGAAGGTTGTTGCAGGTGCAGTGTCTGTCAAGTCATCAGCAGGAACATAAACGGCCTGAACAGCTGTAATTGAACCCTTATTTGTTGAAGTAATACGTTCTTGCAAACCACCAAGGTCTGTACCAAGAGTTGGCTGATAACCAACAGCTGATGGCATACGACCTAGAAGTGCAGAAACTTCTGATCCTGCTTGGGTGAAGCGGAAGATATTATCAACAAAGAGCAAAACGTCTTGATTTTCTTCATCACGGAAATACTCAGCACAAGCAAGGGCTGTTAAAGCAACACGAGCACGAGCTCCCGGAGGTTCATTCATTTGACCATAAACCAGCGTAGCACGTTCTAAAACGCCAGCATCTTTTAATTCATAGTAAAGGTCATTACCTTCACGAGTGCGCTCTCCAACTCCGGCAAATACAGAGCTACCACCGTGTTGTTTTGCAATATTATTAATCATTTCCATAAGAATAACGGTTTTACCAACTCCGGCACCACCGAATAATCCCATCTTACCCCCCTTAGGGAAGGGAACAAGTAAGTCAACTACCTTAATTCCTGTTTCCAAAAGCTCAACATTTGTATTTTGCTCAGTAAATTCAGGAGCAGGTCTGTGAATTGGATAGTATTTTTCAGCTTCAATCGGACCGGCTTCGTCAACAGGGCGACCAAGCACGTTCATAATACGATTTACAGCTGCTTTACCAACAGGAACCATGATAGGTTTGCCTGTATCAACAGCATCCATACCCCGAACAAGACCTTCGGTGGCATCCATAGCAATTGTACGAACTACGTTGTCACCAAGGTGTTGAGCAACCTCAACTACAAGATCCGGAGCATCAATGTTATTAGGGTTCTTAATATCAAGGGCATTGAAGATGTTTGGCAATTCGCCGCCCGAAAAGTCAACGTCAACGACAGCGCCGATGACTTGAACAATTTTGCCAATATTTACGCTCATAGTAATTACGCTCC
>CAYJDL010000083.1:0-377 GCA_964368885.1 uncultured Desulfovibrionaceae bacterium
CGACTATTGGGCTCCCGGTGTATCCATAAGTGGCTTACATGAGGTTGTAGCCAATGCCCTTGTTATGAAAGGTGAAAGCCCTCGTACCATGGACTTGCGTCAAGAAGACCTACCCAATGCCGCAGATATTGCTGGGGAGGAGGATGAATAATGTATAACTCAAAATATGTTATAATTGGGATAGTCGTCTTTGTAGTGCTTGCTACTGCGCCTTTTTGGGTAAGCAGTTTTAGTAGTGTTGAAGGCGAATATAAACGCCCCGACATAGCTTTGCCAAAAAATGAAAAAGAATGCATAGAGCCCGTTGAATATATGCGTGCCGAACATATGCAATTGCTTAACGATTGGCGTGATTAAGCTTTACGCAATGAAAATCG
>CAYJDL010000083.1:490-9489 GCA_964368885.1 uncultured Desulfovibrionaceae bacterium
TGGACGTGCCACATTCGTCCGGAGGGGAAGAAGTAATGAATAACAGCAGAAGAAGATTCCTAAAAATTGCCGGTCTTTCCTCCTTTGCCTTGGGCATGAGCTCTGCCTTAAGTGTACAAGATGCGCTGGCAAGTCAAATTGGAAGATATGAACGCAACGAAAAGGCATTAAAGGCAAAACGCTGGGCCATGGTTATTGATACACGCAAATTGACAAGTGAGGCAGACCTTGAAGCTCTTGCCAAGGCTTGTCATGATGTTCATAACGTACCAACAGCAAAAGGTCCTAAGGAAATTAAATGGTTGTGGCATGATTCCTACAAAGCCACTTTTCCTGATGATGCCAATGACATGTTGCCAAATCGTGTAAAAAACCAAAAGTTTTTGCTACTTTGCAACCATTGCAGCAATCCTCCTTGTGTTCGAGTATGCCCAACTGGTGCTACCTTTAGAATGGAAGATGGCACAGTTGCGATGGATTATCACCGTTGCATAGGTTGTCGTTTTTGCATGACAGGTTGCCCATATGGAGCACGTAGCTTTAACTTTGTTGAACCTCGTAAGCATCTTGCAAATCCCGTACCTAATCCTGAATATCCAACACGTATGTTGGGTGTTGTGGAAAAATGTACTTTTTGTACAGAACGCCTTGCCGTTGGCAAAATGCCTGCTTGCGTAGAAGCATCTAAGGGTGCATTACTCTTTGGTGATTTAGAAGACCCAAGCTCTGATGTGCGCAAGGCCTTGGCTGAAAATTTCCACATTAGGCGCAAACCAACTTATGGCACAGAACCTGGTGTCTACTATCTTATTTAAGGAGGACAAGCCATGGTAGAAAAGATTTTAGAAGGCTCTCGTGCTTACTACATCTGGTTGCTATGTCTACTTGGTGTAATTGCCTTAGGTGCTTGTGCATACATTTATCAGGCTCAAGAAGGTCTTGGGGTTACAGGTTTATCCCGAGATGTATCATGGGGTTTATATATTTCACAATTTACCTATCTTGTAGGGGTTGCAGCTTCAGCTGTTATGTTGGTTCTTCCAGCATACTTCCATCATTATAAAAAGTTTAAACGCATGATTATTTTTGGCGAATTTATGGCCATTTCAGCAGTAATTATGTGCATGCTCTTTATTGTGGTAGACCTTGGTCAGCCTCAACGTATGCTGAATATGATTTTGCACCCAACACCAAATTCCGTCATGTTCTATGACATGTTGGTGCTTATGGGTTATTTAACCCTAAACGTTGTCATTGGCTGGGTTACCCTTGAATCCGAACGCTTAAACGTTGACCCACCAAAGTGGATTAAATACTTAATTTATCTATCCATCTTATGGGCGTTTTCAATCCATACCGTAACGGCTTTCCTATATGCTGGTATCCCCGGTCGTTACTATTGGTTAACTGCCATCATGGCAGCTCGCTTCTTGGCTTCAGCTTTCTGCTCAGGTCCTGCCATCTTACTCTTGCTTATGTTGCTCCTTAAAAAACTAACTAAGTTTGATCCAGGCAAAGAAGCTATGAAAACCTTGGTAGTAATCATCACTTATGCCATGTGCATCAACGTGTTCTTCTACATGTTAGAAATCTTCACAGTATTTTATAGTGGTATGTCCAGTCACCAATATCCAATGATTTACCTATTTGCCGGATTAAATGGCGAAATGAGCTGGGTAACAACATGGATGTGGGCGGCTGTATTTATGGCTATAGGTTCCTTGGTAATCTTGGTTCCGCCAAAATATCGTGAAGATCCAAAGTTACTTCCATATGCTTTGCTTATGTTAGTTGCTGCATCTTGGATTGATAAAGGTCTTGGTCTCTTAGTTGGTGGTTTTACACCTAATCCATTCAAAGAAGTCACTGTTTATACACCTACTTTCCCTGAAATTAGCATAGCCTTAGGCGTTTACGCTGTTGGACTTTTAGTGCTGTCGCTTTTATGGAAGATTGCTCTGGGTGTAAAAAAAGAAGCCGGAACTTTTGAATATAAGTAAATAAAAATAAGGGGATGAAACAAGCATCCCCTTCTTTTTAAAAAAATTTACATTTTCTTATTAAGAATCACTTGCATTAAGCATTGGTTTAGGCTATAAGTATTTTCACAGCACAACAACAATCGTTGTCACAATTACAAAACTTAAGGAGATAAGAATGAAATCTTTAAAAGGTACACAAACTGAAAAAAATATCCTCACCGCTTTTGCCGGCGAATCCCAAGCCCGTAACCGCTACGACTTTTTTGCTTCCAAAGCTAAAAACGAAGGCTTTCGCTTAGTTCAAGAAGTTTTTGCTGAAACAGCAAGCCAAGAAAAAGAACATGCCAAGCGTTTATTTAAATTCCTCGAAGGCGGAGACGTTGAAATAGTGGGTGCTTTCCCAGCTGGTATTATTGACTGTACAGAAAATAACCTTATCTCCTCTGCTGCCGGCGAAAAGCATGAGTATGAGCATATGTATCCTGAAATGGCAGCCATTGCTGACAAAGAAGGATTTGCCACCATTGCTTGCGTTATGCGTAATATTGCAATTGCCGAAGCTTTCCATGAAAAACGTTTCTTAAGCCTTGCTAAAGAAATTCGTGAAGCCAGCATGTTTACACAACCTGCACCAGCAATGTGGCGCTGTCTTAACTGTGGATGGTTACATGAAAGCGCAGCAGCTCCTCAACGCTGTGCTGCTTGCGACCATCCAACTGCTCACTTTGAAGTATTATACCATACTTATGGCTAAAAACTTAAAAAAATACCTGTAGTATTCTTTTTTGGGAGAGACTTTTTGCTAAATGTCTCTCCCATACCTTTTTAAAAAACTTTAGCTAGAATTTTTCTTCCCACTAAAAGTCTCACTGTTTCAAAGTCTCATTACAATTGCCAATCTTTACTGCTTAAAAACTCAAGCAGCCCTACTCTACCTTGTCAATTCTAGAATAATTTGCTAGATAAATCGAAAGCGAGCAAAAAATAAATACTTTAAATAAAGTGTATGGAACTAAGTTTTTTTAAGCTGTACTTGCTCGAAAATCTTTTAAAGAGGATGTATTGATGGAAAATTTAAAAAAATTGAATGGCTTTAATGTGATTGGATTAATGTGCTTTTTGGTCATGATTTTTACATGTCTAAATCCTAATGTTGCTCAAGCTGAAGTTGATAAGTTTAAAATTGCCATTTACGCACAAGATTTAAGAAATTTATACATTGATCCTAAGGCTTCAGGAAAATCAATTATAGGAGCTAAGGATTTATATTTTAAAACCTTTAACGAACAAGATTCCCCTGAAACTCGTGATGCTGCTTTTTTTATGTTTAATAAATTCTATTTAAAAATTTTAGAAAATGCCTATAAAGATGAAATATACTATAACTTAAATAACGAATATAAAGAAGAGAATCATCCAGACGTAATTAAAGTTAAAGAAATTATAGCTTTACAAGGTTTGCAGCTAGTCAATAAAGAAGGTGACTATTATCCTTATCCGGATGCAAACTATCTTGCAAAAACCTTTGGAAAGTTTGTATCACCTGCTATTAGAGCATATCTTACATTTAGTAAGAAAAATGAGAATCTTGTAGACGATGGAATGTTAATTGTAAATTTTGATGAACTGAGAGAAATAATTATCTTGGGAGACTCCGTTTTAAAAAAATATCCTGATAGTGATATAGCTTCTAAAGTAAAGTCAGAGCTATATGATGTATTATATTTGTATCTTTTAGGATTTGGTCCTGAAGTAGTTGTAATGGAGGGAACAAGCTCTTATGAAAAATTTCTCAAAGAAAATAAGAGCTCTACTTATTACCCTCTTGTAAAACATGTTTATGATTTGTGGAAGCAAAATAAGTTTAAGTACAATGATAATCTTTCTAATGCGTTACTTGCAAAACTTCGCAAAGATGGAATACTACCTATGCCTAATGAGAATTAAACTTATATTTTTTTAATGTAAACCTGTATAGTCAAATCATTTTAAGGGGCAGGTGTAACTTTTCAGCCCTTTTTATTGCAAAAATCTTTTAAAGGATGTGTTATGGAAAATTTTAAAAAATTGAATGCTTTTACTGTTATTGGGTTAATGTGCTTTTTGGTAATGATTTTTACATGTGTAAAGCCTAATATTGCTCAAGCCGAAGTTGATAGCTTAAAAGTTGCAACTTATGAACAAGATTTGGAAATTTTAGATATTGACCCTAAGGCTACAGGAAATTCCATTACTGCGGCTAAGGATTTATATTTTAAAACTTTTACTGAACAAGATTCCCCTGAAACTCGTGATGCTGCTTTTTTAGTATTTAATAAATACTATTTAAAAATCTTAGATAATGCCTACAAAGATGAAATATATGATAGCATAAATTTTACTACACCTTATAAGGAAGAAAATCATCCCGACGTAATTAAAGTTAAAGAAATTATAGCTTTACAAGGCTTGCAGCTAGTTAATAGAGAAGGTAACTATGAGCCTGAAACGGATTCAAACTATCTTGCAAAAACCTTTGGAAAATTTGTTTCACCAGCTATAAGGGCATACCTTACTTTCACAAAAAGTGCCGAAAACATTTTTAATGATGGCGCATTAATGATAAGTGTTGATGAGCTTAGAAAAATAATTATCTTGGGAGACTCCGTTGCAAAAAAATACCCAGATAGTTATATCACTCCTGACGTAAAAAAAGAACTAAATTCTTTAGTACGTGTTTATATTTATGGAATTGATAATTCACCTGTATATGAAGACTCAAAGAGGAACATGCTTGCGGAAGTAAAAAAATCTTTAAATAACTTTATTAAAGAAAATAAGGACTCCACTTATTATCCATTGATGCAGTATGTTTATAACACCTTGAAAAAGAATAATTTTAGATATACAGACAAAGCTATGAAAGCTATAAGAGAAAAAGTAAACAAAGAATTACCCTAGTTAAGGGTCAACTATCTTGAAGGTGGGGGAAACTTTTTTAGTTTCCCCAAAAAAATCATATACTGTTATGCATTTATAGAGCGAGTAGCAGCCTTAGGTATAGCACCATTAAAATAAACATTAACATCAAGCAATGACTCTCCATATTGATGAAAACTATCAAATATATCTTGCTTCATTTCTCCACGTCCAACTTGAAAACGTGTTGCCGCAGCTTTTTGTGCTTGCCTGCGACACTCATTGAGCATATCAAGATTATCATGAACAAGACCAACTATGTCTGCATCAAGAGCACCGCTTTTAACCATAGAATGTAAAATCTCAAAAGCTTTTTGTGTGGGCATACCCTCACGATAGGGGCGATCTTCTGTCAAAGCCGTAAAAACGTCAGCAACGCCAATAACCCTTGATTCAAGAGGCAAATCAACTCCACTAAGACCACTTGGATAACCCTTACCATCAAGGCGTTCATGATGTGATGCAGCCCATAGGCCAACTTTTTCAAGTCCAGGAATTGGCATTAATATTTGTTTTGAAATACAAGCATGTTGCTGAACAATATTAAATTCATCAGGGCTTAATTTACCCTGTTTTTCAATTAAAGATACAGGTACACCCATTTTACCTATATCATGCAATAGCCCGGCTACATATAAATCGTCAACTAAATCTTGTTTGTTATTGTCAGTGTTAGATGCACCGGTTAAAACATAAAGAGCACGACTGGTATCTGCTACACCAATGGTATGAGTTGCTGTGCTTGGGCTTCTTGAATCAATTACATAGGAAAAAATAGACGAAAATTCAACTATTTCTTGCGTATTTAAAACACGAGGCGCAAAAGGAATACGTGGACTTGGAAATCCACGCTTAAAATATTCTATAAAATCGCCCTGCATACAAATGTGCGTTAAAGCCTCAACATCTTCAGGCACAAAGGTATTGTCGGGCATTTTTTGTATTGCCATAATAACAGATTCAAAATCTAGTAGCTTTCGCAAAAGAACATCTACAGTATCAGCAAGATTAAGCAAAGCTCCAAAGCGTATATCTTCCTTTCTTTCTTCCGGTACACAAGTATGCAAACGCCAAGGTGTATGGTGATATAATACCGTATTTGCAATAGGTTTGAGAATTTCGCAATGACTAAGCAAGGTCCATCCGGCTACGGCATGTTGAAATAAATTTTTTTCAATATCTTTGATGGTAACATCACGGCGCAACAATAAAGCTCCAATATCATGAAGCAATGCTGCATTTCTAATACATCGGCATTGAGTTGATGAAAAATTCTGAACTTCGGCTAAGCGCAAAGCTATAATAGCTGTTCTTCTGTGATGATTAGCAAGGTCTGTGGTCATAGAATCAAGTGCTCTTGAAATTCCTTGAACCAAGTCAACAATTTGTACTTGTAACATAATGCTTTTCCAATATTAATTATAAAGCTCTTCACATTTTAACATAAAATGCCAAACTGTGTCCATAAACTAGATGATAAAGTGATTTAAAGTAAATAGAGAATTTGATAAAAGCAAGAAGTTTTTTGGAAATAAGCATTTTTATGGAGATATTAATTTAATCAATGTGTCCTAAAAGGTTTTTATGCACTAATCGGCAATAATTGAAACCATATTTACCGTTTCCTCAATGCTATATGCACCATTTCCGTCAATAGCAATTTCTTTAGCAGTAAAAAAGGAATGTAAGTCAAAGTCTGTTATAACTTCAAATCCACATTTTTCATAGGTATGCACCGCTTGAGGATTTTTTATCCATGGTCTCATTAAAAAAGTTGTAATATTATAGGTTTTATTAATATATTCTTTCATCATAGTCAGCACCCTTGTCCCTAAACCTTTACCGGTATATTTACTCGAAACAAACCAAATATGAAATTCCACATTTTCTATAAGGGCTGCATGATGTGTATGATAAAACACTCCTATTATTTCATTTTTATACTCAATAAGTAAATATTTATTCATACTGGCTATTTCATCAAAAAACTCACCCTTTTCATCTTGAATATCTTCCCAGCTAAAGTCATCGGGATTTTCGAACATTGAAAGAATAATATTTTTATCCCCAATGCTTAAGTCATAAATTAAGCGTCTATCTGTCTCTTGAGCAAATAATATATTTATTTCTTTATCTGCAATACATATTTTTCTTTTCATGATATCAAGAGGTTCTGTGCATCAAATGTAGCCCAGAGTAAAAATTTTTTAGAACATGCTGAATCAATCAAGAGGAAAACCTTTTTAATTTTACAAGGGGGAATTTTTGCATTACATGCAATTTATCCCCCAAATTATCTTAAAATATATTGTTATTTACTTTTTTCAAAGGAAAGCTGCATACTTTGTCCATTTATTAGAGAAAGCGTTGCATTAATAGATGGTTTTTGGAAAAATAATTGACAATTTTTTGCATCAATACATTGCTGAAAAGCTTCATTGATAGCATCGCTTCCTTTACCTTGAGGACTTTTTTGTTGACCATCAACACTAAATTGCTTCAACTCAAATTCTGCACCATTTATATCTTCAACTAATGTTGCTATATTTGCAGGGGTAAGCATAAAAGGAACTTCAAAACGTATATTTTTTAGCTTGTCATCTTGTACTTTCATACTGTCTTTCGCAACATCCCAAGAAATTCCTGCAAAAGAAAGGACGTTGGCATTATCGCTTCCAAGTTTGGTTTTAGGTGTTATCCAAAAGCTAAAGTCTTTCACTGGAGAATCAACAAAAAGTTGAGCAAACATAAATAAAGGCAACCCAGCTACTTTTTGTTCGAGATAATCTTCATTTTTAGCAGTATATAATGGTACAGTATGTTCGCTATGTCTAGCAATGGGGCTAAGTTCAATGCTGAAGCTTTCCAAAGATCCTACTTCATGTTCAACATAAAATTGCAATTTTTTTCCATCATCCATAGTAAAAACAAGACGTGAGCATTGTTGATCCGGAAATTTTGCAAAAGGTACATCTACGCTACTTCCGGCGGCTAAATTAGTAAGAGCAAGGCTGTCAGGTTCTGTGCCATATTCGCTAAAGCACTCAATACTTTTGATATTTACGCTGGCATTATTTTGCACTTTGATATTATCTGCCATAGCCAAGGAGCTATACAAAACAATAATTGTCAATAAAATAATTGAAAATACATTACTTTTCTTCATAATTGTCTCCATATTTTATACGTTCGGCAAAAGCACCTAATGATAATTTCATAAACGTTTATTCGCTTAATGTCAATTTTAAGTGGCTTAATAACTGCATTGCATTTTGCGTTTCAAATCATCTTCTAACATAATTCCGTTAGTTGTAAGCATATGAGAAGTAATAGCCGCATTAGCTCCTGCCGAAAAGCAAGCATAGCCTTTATCTGAAAAAAGACTTCTTCCACCTGCAAGACGAATAAAGGATGAAGGTAAAATAAATCTAAAAGTCGCAACTATGCGCAACATAGTTTCTTTTGTTAAAATAGCATTATGTTCATAACTTGTACCTTTTATGGCAGTCAAAGCATTTATAGGAATAGACTGTATATTCAGCTCTTTAAGCGCAAATGCAAGCTCAATCCTATCTTCAATGCTTTCGCCAATTCCAAAAATTCCCCCACTACAAACTTCCATTCCAGCTTTTTGCGCAAGTAAAATTGAATTGATTTTGTCTTGATATGTATGAGTTGTACACATTGAAGGAAAAAATTTTTGTGAAGTTTCAAGATTATTATGAATACGTCTAAGCCCAGCTTGATAAAGTTTTTGATACTGCGCCTCAACAAGCAAGCCAAGGGATGCACAAAAACTTATTTTAATATTTTCTTGCTTTGCTCGTCGCAATACAGTACAAATCTGCTCAATTTCACTATGAGAAACTTTACGCCCAGCAGTGACAATGGAAAAACGCTTAATCCCTTGCTTTTCTTTCTCCCTTGCTTCTTTAAGAATAATGTCTTGGGAAAGAAGTGGATAAACCTTACAATGGGTTTGATGAAAAGATGATTGAGCACAAAATTTACAATCTTCGCTACATTTTCCACTTTTTGCATTAATAATTGTGCATAAAT
>CAYJDL010000084.1:0-9448 GCA_964368885.1 uncultured Desulfovibrionaceae bacterium
TTTCTTTAGCAATAAAGCCGGTAATAGCAGCAGCGGCTAATTGCCATGCTCCAAAGCCAAGAGGAATTAATAAAAATGCAAAGGGGCTTGCAATGGATGCAAGAATACTTGTACCTTCAGCACCTTCTGCCACAACATTAAATGACCAGTCAAAAGCCTGCATTATTTGCACTAAGGCATTACAAACTAAAATTACTGTTGCGGCCTTAATGATAAAGGCTTTACCACGGGAAAGCATGGATAAAGTAGCACGCCAAATATTAGGAAATTGATATTCCGGAAGTTCCATAATAAAGAAGGATTGAGCATCTTTATGGCCGGAAATACGCTGAATAACCAAAGCACCAAAGATTATAAGGGCAATACCCATAAAGTACATGGAAGTACCTACCCATGGATCATCAGCAAAAAAAGCACCGGAAAATAAAGCAATTACCGGAAGCTTTGCGCCGCAAGGCATAAAGGGAGTAAGCATGGCTGTAGTTCTGCGTTGACGCTCATTCCTAATGGTTCTTGTAGCCATAACACCGGGAATGGCGCAACCTGTACCAATAACCATGGGGATAATTGACTTACCGGAAAGACCGACAAATTTCAAATATCTATCCATAACTACGGCAACCCTTGCCATATAACCGCACTCTTCAAGTAATGCCAAAAGGAAAAACATGACCATAATTAATGGTAAGAAACCAACAACGGCACCAACACCACCAATTATTCCATCAAGCAATAAGGCACGAGAAAGTGGTGATGCATCCTCACCCATGGCAGTTCCTGCCCATTCATTAAACATATCAATATAACCAACAAGCCAATCAGCAACCAAAGTTCCTAAAGTGGTTTGGGAAATATAAAAAACACCCCACATTACAAGGGCAAAAATGGGAATACCTAAATATTTATTAGCTAAAATTTGGTCAGCAATATCTTGCATATTTTGCGTATTGCTGGCGGTTTTACGCTGTTCAACTGATTTAACAATAGAATTTACAAATTCATAACGCTTAAGGTCATGAATTTTAGCATCTTCTTGATTTGAAATCTGTACATCGCCTTCGTTAAAAAATGCTTTTTGACCTTTGCCATTAACAGAAACAACAGCTGAGATTAACTCTTTAAGACCATCAGAACTTGTTGCAGTGGTAGGAATTACAGGACAACCCAAGGCACTTGAAAGCTTAGCTACATCAATTGAAATTTCTTTTTTTGCGTTTAAATCACTTTTATTTAAGGCCACAACAACAGGAATGCCAACTTCTAAAAGCTGGCTAGTAAAAAACAAACTACGGCTAAGATTTGTGGCATCAACAATGTTAATAATAGCGTCAGGTGCTTCATCACGTACAAATTTACGAGTAATATTTTCCTCAGAGGTAAATGGTGACATGGAATAAGCACCCGGCAAATCCACTGCCACTAAAGTCTGATTAGAGCTAATTAAATTCTGCTTAATAGCTCCCTCTTTTTTATCAACGGTAACTCCAGCCCAGTTACCAACCTTTTCAATCTTTCCGGTAATTGCATTAAATAATGTTGTTTTACCGCTGTTGGGATTGCCAGCTAGTGCAATTCTCATTTTTTACTCCTATAATTTTAATACATAGTTGAAATATTAAATTAATATAGCTTTTGCTAAACTTTCATCAATACTATATCTTGCACCTTTAATTGTAATAACGTAATTTTTACTGAGTTTTGATACAATTGTTACTTCTTGATCAACATAACAACCTAAGGAAAAAAGAAATTTTTCCATTTCTTTATCGCCTGAAGTTAATATACCGGTAATTTTATACACTGTGTTAAGTTCGCCTTGCGCTAAAGTCGTAGTCATATCAACTCCCCTATTTAATAAAAATTTGTAATCAGCAGCATAAAAATTTACATTTTAACCTTTGCTAATCAATCACTTGCCAATAATTTAAAAATGCAATATCGTTTTTGTGCTTGAGCTTTATCGGTTTTGACAATGATTGTCAATGCTTTTTTTAATATTATTTTTTTAAAATGTGGCTTTTGCCTTTAATCAGTAAGTATATTCTTAGTATGTAGTTGTTTATTGTTTGACGTGAGTATTAAAGGCATGGATTGCCACGTCATGTCGCACTAAGCCCTATTGTTAACGTAATTTTCGAGCGACATTCCTCGCAATGACTTACGGTGACACACAAAGTCATTGCGAGGAAAAACGCTCCAATATTTACTTTAACAATGAAAGAACTAGCGTTTTTCCGTGGCAATCCATTTTGAAAACTACGTTAAACAACAAAGTTTCTCAAATAAAATAAATAACATGCCTAAAGTACATTTACCAAAATATTATTTGCTGACTAAAGGCAATAGCCACATTTTAAAAAAGATTATCAAAACCAAGAAAACAAATATTGCCAAAATCAAAAAATTAATATAAGAAGACAATAGTCCGGCAATTATTATAATTGTCCTTATCAAAAAAGGTTTACCATTATCCACAGAGGAGAACAGAATGAAATTTGTTAAAGGTCTGCTTTTACTAGCTTTAGGATTTATGTGTTTTAGCTCCGTGCCTGCTATGGCCGCTGGGGACCCCATTAAAATTGGACTTTATATGCCACTTACTGGGCAAAATGCTTTTGGCGGTAAGTTAGAGCTTGAAGGCGTTCAGCTTGCTCATAAGCTTATGCCCACTGTTTTGGGTCGTCCGGTAGAGCTAGTCATTGTTGACAATAAATCTGATAAAGTAGAAGCCGCCAACGCTGTAAAACGTCTTACCGAGCGTGATAAAGTTCATGCTATTATAGGTACTTATGGTTCTTCCCTTGCTATGGCCGGTGGTGAAGTAGCTGAAAAAGCCAAAACTCCCGTTGTTGGTACATCTTGCACAAGCCCACTTGTAACACAAGGTAAAAAATATTATTTCAGAGCTTGCTTTATTGATCCATATCAAGGACTTGGCGCAGCTCAATACGCCATTGAGACCCTTGGTGCCAAAAAAGCCGGTATACTTATGGACGTTTCCAATGACTATGCTGTAGGTCTTTCCAGTTTCTTTAAGCGTGCTTATACAAAGCTTGGCGGGGAAATTGTTAGCGAAATGAAGTATAGCTCCGGTGATCAAGATTTCACCGCTCAATTAACCGAACTTATTTCTAAAAAGCCTGATGTTGTTTTCATGCCTGCTTACTTTGCCGAAGGCGCAATCATCATGAAGCAAGCTCGTGAACTTGGCGCAAAATTCCGTCTTATGGGTGCTGATGCCATGGATAATCCTGACACAGTAAAAATCGCCGGTGAAGCTGCTGAAGGCTTTATCAATACAGGTTTCCCTTATTCTGCTGATATGCCTAATATGAATGAAGAAGCCAAGAAGTTTACTGCTGCTTGGAATAAAGAATTTAACAAAGAGCCTAACTTTAACTCTACCCTTGGCTACACTTCCTACCTTATGATTATTGACGCTATTAAGCGTGCTGGTAGTGACGATAGAGAAGCTATTACTGCTGCTCTTGCTAGCATTAAAGGTCTTCCTACTCCCTTAGGTAACCTTACTATTAACGCTACTCATGATGCTGAAATGCCTATTGGTATTATCGAAATTAAGGGTGGAAAACGTACTTACGCCGGTGAAATTCAACCTAAATAATTTTTAAAAATTATAGCATAATTAAGGGAGGATCTGTTTAGATTCTCCCTTTTTTTATGTTATTTATCTTTCCCCAAAAAAACAGAATAAATCAGCATTTCCTTATATGATTTACGAAAAAATTGGCACTTGACCTTTTGCGTATCATACCTTATAAGAAGTCGTTTTGTACCAACAATAGAAAAAACGAGACAAATCGACCATGCCAAAACGCACTGATTTAAAAAAGATTATGGTTATTGGGGCAGGTCCAATAGTTATTGGACAGGCTTGTGAATTTGATTATTCCGGTTCACAAGCTGTAAAAGCACTTAAAGAAGAGGGTTTTGAAGTTGTACTTGTCAACTCTAATCCTGCAACCATCATGACTGACCCAGGCCTTGCTGATAAAACCTATGTTGAACCCATTGAGCACGACACTCTTGCTGCAATTGTGCGAAAAGAAAGACCTTGTGCTATTTTGCCTACTTTAGGCGGTCAAACAGGTTTAAACGCTGCTCTTGCTTTGGAAAAAAGCGGTGTTTTATCAGAATGCAATGTAGAACTTATCGGAGCTAGAGCCGACGTTATTGAAAAGGCAGAAAGCCGAGAGCTTTTCCGCCAAGCCATGGATAATATTGGCATAAAAATGCCAGCTTCAGGCATTGCCCACAATTTGGACGAAGTTCGCAAACTTGGTTCCACCCTACCCTTCCCCCTTATTATACGTCCTGCCTTTACCCTTGGGGGTACAGGTGGCGGTATTGCCTATAACATGGAGGATTTAGAACAAATTGCCGGTGGTGGTATTGCGGCAAGTCCTATTTCTCAAGTTATGATTGAGCAATCAATTATAGGCTGGAAAGAACTTGAAATTGAAATTATGCGAGACAAAAACGATAATTGCGTTATTGTTTGCGGCATAGAAAATATCGACCCTATGGGCGTACATACTGGCGATTCCTTAACAGTTGCTCCAATTCAAACCATGACCGATGCCGAATATCAAATCATGCGTAGTGCTTCCATTGCAATTATGCGTGAAATTGGTGTGGAAACAGGCGGATCCAATGTGCAATTTGCGCAAAATCCTGCTAATGGCGAATTAGTAGTAATTGAAATGAATCCAAGGGTTTCACGTTCATCTGCTCTTGCTTCCAAGGCAACAGGCTTTCCCATTGCTAAAATTGCCGCAAAGCTTGCCGTTGGATATACTCTTGACGAGCTGCGCAATGACATAACCAGAGAAACTGCCGCAAGTTTTGAGCCTTCCATCGACTATGTTGTTATAAAAATTCCTCGTTTTACCTTTGAGAAATTCCCAGGTGCCAAGGATGAATTGACAACAGCCATGAAAAGCGTTGGTGAGGCCATGAGCATTGGTCGTACCTTTAAGGAATCCTTACAAAAAGGTATGCGCTCCATGGAGCTTGGCTACCCCGGACTTGGTTTTGATTTCCGTGCTCCTTTTAAAGATAAAGAGCAAGTGCTTGCCAGTTTGCGTACTCCAAATTCACAGCGAATTTTAGCTTTACGTGAAGCTGTGCGCATGGGCATGAGCGATGATGAAATTTTTGAAGTATCATTTTTTGACCCATGGTGGGTGCGCCAAATTCGTGATATTGTGCAAATGGAAGAGCATTTGCTTAATTTTGGTCTGGCAAATGATATGACTCCTGCCAATCCGGAATTGGCTGTAGTTTTACGTCAGGCTAAGGAATATGGGTTTTCTGATAGTCAATTATCTCAAATGTGGAAACGTCCTGAAGGTGACATTAGACGTGTACGCAAAGAGTTGAATATATTACCTACTTATTACCTTGTTGATACTTGTGCCGCAGAATTTGAAGCCTATACACCTTATTTTTATTCAACTTATGAAGATGGTGTTGAAATTGAAAATGATGAAGAGCGCAAAAAAGTCATTATTTTAGGTGGTGGACCAAATCGAATTGGTCAGGGAATTGAATTTGATTATTGTTGCTGTCATGCCTCTTTTGCTCTAAAAGATGCCGGAGTTATGGCTATTATGATCAACTCTAACCCTGAAACTGTTTCTACAGATTATGACACTTCCGACCGCTTGTATTTTGAGCCTCTCACCTTTGAAGATGTCATGCACATTGTGGAACTTGAAAAGCCATATGGTGTAATTATACAATTTGGCGGTCAAACGCCCTTAAACCTTGCAGTTCCCCTAATGCGAGCCGGAGTTCCTATTTTGGGAACTTCACCGGATGCCATTGATAGAGCTGAAGATCGTGAGCGCTTTCAAGCTTTATTGAAAAAATTAGATCTTAAGCAACCGCCTAATGGCATTGCTAAAAACTTAAAAGATGCCTTAGCTGTTGCTGCTGAAATTGAATATCCTGTTGTTGTGCGCCCTTCCTATGTTCTTGGAGGACGTGCCATGGCAATTGTCTATGATGATGAAGAGTTACAAGATTATTTCAAGCATCATGTGCCTGATGATTTGGAACATCCCATCCTTATTGATAAATTCCTAAATGAAGCCATTGAGGTGGATGTAGATGTACTTTCCGACGGGAAAGAGGTCTATGTAGCCGGTATTATGGAACATATTGAAGAAGCTGGTATTCACTCAGGTGATTCAGCTTGTGTGCTTCCATCATTTTCATTGTCTTATGACCATGTAGCTGATATTGCAAGACAAGCTGAAGCCTTAGCCCATGAATTAAGGGTTATTGGGCTTATGAATATTCAATTTGCCATTAAGGATGATACTATTTACATTTTAGAAGTAAATCCAAGAGCTTCCAGAACTGCGCCCTTTGTTGCCAAAGCAACAGGTGTGCCCTTACCATATCTTGCAACTCAAGTAATGTTAGGTAAAACCTTAGAGGAACTTGACCCATGGTCAATGCGCAAAGGCGGTTTTTATTGCGTAAAAGAAGCTGTTTTGCCCTTTAATCGTTTTCCGGGTGTGGATGTAATATTAGGTCCTGAAATGCGTTCTACTGGTGAAGTTATGGGCATGGGGCCAACTTTTGAAGAAGCTTTCTTAAAGAGCCAACTTGCCGCAGGTCAACGTCTGCCTCAAAGTGGTAAGATTTTCCTTTCCGTCAATGAACGTGATAAAGCCTTACTTGCACCCATTGCTAAGCAATTTGCCGACCTTGGTTTTGAGTTATTGGCAACATGTGGAACAGCAAATCTTTTGCGTAATCACGGTTTAAACGTAGAAACTGTCTTGAAAGTTTATGAAGGCAGACCAAATATTGTTGATTTACTCAAAAATCGTGAAATTGCCTTAGTGGTTAATACTGCCTCCGGTAAACTAACTGCTCAAGATTCAAAGGCAATTCGTCAAGCCGCCTTAATTTACGGTATACCCTATTGCACAACCTTAGCAGGTGCCAAAGCAAGCGCAAGGGCCATTGGTGCTCATCGTCATGAGATACATGTGGAAAGTTTGCAAGAATATTATGCACGGGAATACACTAAATAAAAAGAGTATGATATGAAAGCATCCCTAGTTTTAGAAGACGGTTTTACCCTTATTGGTAAATCCTTTACTGGTTCCATTGAAGGTAATGATAAAGAAGGTGGCGGAGAGGTCATTTTTAATACCAGTATGACTGGTTATCAAGAGTTACTAACCGACCCATCTTATTGTGGGCAAATGGTTTGTATGACCTATCCACTTATCGGAAATTATGGCATTAATAATGACGATATGGAATCGCATAAAATCCAAGTTTCTGCTTTATTGGTTAAAGAAGCCTGCAAAGAGCCTTCAAATTGGCGTAGCGTCATGACCTTAGCGGATTTTTTGCAACAGCATAATGTCCCCGGCGTTGAAGGCTTAGATACAAGAGCCTTAACTCGGCATATTCGTATAAATGGTGCTATGCGTGGGATTATTTCCACATCTTGCCATGACATTGCTGAGCTAAAAGCAAGAGCTTTAGCTTTGCCTAGCATGCAAGGTCAAAATCTTGTTAGTTTTGTTGCTCCAAGTAATCCATATATTTGGAATGGAAAAGGCACTGAAGATATTAAACTTAATGCTGACGGCAGTCATAATTGGAAAAATTCAGGCATACGCCTTGTGGTTTATGATTTTGGTATGAAATGGAATATTTTACGCTTACTTGAAGCACAAGGTTTTGATATTCTTGTTGTTCCGCCAAAATTTTCTGCTGCACAAGTTAAGGCCAGCGGCGCACAAGCAATTTTCCTTTCCAATGGTCCGGGAGATCCATCTACTCTTAAAGAAGAAATCAGCATTGTTAAAGATCTTATACAAAGCTACCCTGTTGCTGGAATTTGCTTAGGACATCAACTACTTGGACATGCTCTTGGTGGCACAACCATCAAATTAAAGCATGGGCATCATGGTTGTAATCATCCTGTGAAAAACTTAGATAATGGGCGCATTGAAATTTCATCGCAAAATCATGGTTTTTGCGTGGATTTAAGTAATGTTCCTGATGTTAGGATGACTCACATAAATCTTAATGACCAAACTCTTGAAGGTTTTGCTCATGAAAAATTACCCATTTTTTCAGTGCAACATCACCCCGAAGTTTCACCAGGTCCTCTTGATAGTCAGTACTTATTCAAGCGTTTTCGTAATATGATTAGCAAGCATTTAGAGAAAAGCTAAGTTTTTTATTTTTTGGTTAATTTTTTTGGAAAGACTTTTTGTGAACAAAAAGTCTTTCCGCCCGCAAGATACAGGGCTTTTCAAAAAACTTTCATTTGAATTTTTCTAAAGAAAAATTCTTCTATTTTAAAGAATTAGAGGAAATTATGTCCATATATATCACAGGATCATTAGCTTTTGACCGAATAATGACATTTCAAGGAAAATTCCAAGATAGCATTATTCAAGATAAAGTACATAAAATGAGTATTAGCTTTATGGTTGACCGTATGGAAGAAAAATTTGGCGGATGCGCCGGAAATATTGCCTACACCTTAGCGAAATTACATGAAAAGCCTATTATCATCTCTAGCTCAGGACGTGACTTTGCACCCTATGCCAAGCACATGCAAGAATTAGGTCTTTCCCTTGAAGGAATTAATCAAGATGATGAGCTTTTTACAGCTCTTTGCTACATTACCACCGATCTTGATAATAATCAGATTACTGGATTTTACCCCGGAGCCATGACTTTGCCAAGTCGCTATGGTTTCAATAAATTAAATGCCGAGGAAGATTTTGCTATTATTTCCCCCGGTAATCTCACAGATATGCGTGCTTTACCCGATTTTTATAGGGATAAAGGCGTAAAATATATTTATGATCCGGGTCAGCAATTACCAGTAATTGAAGCAGATGAATTAATCAAAGCCATTAGCGGTTCTTTTGCCCTAACCATTAATGATTATGAATTGGAAATGGTTTGCCAAAAAACAGGCAAAACAGCTGCTGAAATTCAAGAGCTAACCACTTGGTGCATTACCACCCTTGGCGAAAACGGTGCTTCAATAGTAGGGCAAGGGCAAAAACATGACATTAAAGCCGTAAAAGTACAACAAGTCATTGACCCAACAGGTGCAGGAGATGCTCATAGAGCCGGATTACTTAAAGGGCTATCAAACGGGTATGGCATAGTTGAATCTGCTCAAATTGCCGCTACTTGCGCTTCTTATGCCATTGAACATTATGGTACACAATTACATAGCTTTGATGAAGATGATTTTATGCAAAGATATAATGCAAATTATCAACCTTTATCTAAAGCCTTGTTTTAAATCGATATAATTTTTGGGGGAAAGATTTTGTTACCTTTCCCCTGAAAAAAAATTACTTAGCCTTTACTAATTTATTTGCACAAAGCCTTAACAGCAGCAGCAACACCTGCACCATAATCA
>CAYJDL010000085.1:0-9330 GCA_964368885.1 uncultured Desulfovibrionaceae bacterium
ACTTATTGAAGCTGCAGACGCAATGGTAAAAGCTGCTCGTGTAACTCTTATATCTTATGAGCAAATTGGTGGCGGTTTAGTAACTGCCATGGTTCGTGGCGACGTTGCGGCTTGTAAAGCTGCTGTTGATGCCGGAGCTACTGCGGCTCAACGTGTAGGTGGAGAAGTTATTGCTGTGCATGTTATTCCTCGTCCTCATGCTGATCTTGAAAGTGTTTTTCCGCTTCAAAGTAAATAATTTGATAAAGCCATAGCATTTGAGGAAATTATTTAGAGTATAAAGGAAATACTGGTTATATTATTTTTGAAAAGGGTTTGGGAAAGACTTTTGCCATTCACAAATATTGGGCAAAAAGTTTTTCCCAAGAAAAATAAAAAATCAGTGTTTTTGTTTTCTTAATGCTAAAAAGTGACATAAGGTTTTTGTTCACTGCCATGTGGGCGTAAATCGGAGGTAAAGATGGAGATTGGCAAAATTGCCGGACAAGTGGTCTCAACAGTTAGGGCCAAAGAAATGCCCCATAATGCTCTTTTACTGGTAGATATACTAGATAAAGAAGGTAATGAAACGGGCATAACGCAAGTGGCCATAGATGTCATTGGTGCCGGAGAAGGGGAACTTGTAGTTCTTGTTCGTGGTAGCTCTGCCAGAAATGTATGTGGTCCAAATTCTCCTGTTGATTTGGCTGTTGTTGGTATTGTAGACCAGCTCACAAGTCGTGGACAAACGCTATTTTTTAAAGATCAGTAAGGATATACTATGCAAGCACAACAAGATATGGTTGAACGCATTGTTTCTGAGGTTATGCGCCGTATGGCGTCCCCTGCTACAAACTTTCAAGGCAGTGTTCAATCTGGCGCAAGCGACCAAGGCGACTACGGTATTTTTGAAACATTAGAAGCCGCTGTATCTGCGGCTCAGCAATCATTTGCTCATATTCGCACCTATGCTGTGCGTGATAAAGTCATTGCCGCTATGCGTAAGGCTGGTGTACAAGAAGCAAGAATGTTAGCAGAAATGGCTGTTTCTGAAACTGGAATGGGGCGCATTGACGATAAAATAACCAAGAACGTACTGGAAGCTGAACGCACTCCTGGAACGGAAGTGCTCGTGCCAACGGCTATTACAGGTGATGCAGGTTTAAGCCTTATTGAAAATGCACCTTGGGGCGTTATTGCTTCCGTAACTCCTTCCACTAATCCGGCGGCAACGGTTATTAATAATGGTATTAGCATGATAGCTGCTGGGAACTCCATTGTATTTTCGCCACACCCTGCCGCTAAGCGTGTAACTCAAAAAGCCGTGCAAGTACTTAACAAAGCCATTTTTGAAGCCACAGGCATTCAAAATCTTATGGTTTGTGTGCGTGAACCTTCCATAGAAATTGCGCAAAGACTTTTTGCCTATAAAGGTATTAATTTACTTGTGGTAACTGGTGGTGAAGCAGTAGTAGAAGCTGCTCGCAAGCATACCACCATGCGCCTTATGGCTGCCGGAGCTGGAAATCCTCCCGTAGTTGTGGATGAAACAGCTGACCTTGCTCGTGCCGCTCGTAGTATTTATGATGGTGCATCTTTTGATAATAATATTATTTGCGCCGATGAAAAAGAAATCATTGTGGTTAATTCTGTAGCAGATGCTTTCAAAGAAGAAATGAAGCGCGTGGGTGCCTTTGAAATTACCCTTGAACAAGCTGATAAAATTGCACGCTTTGCTTTGAAAAATTATCCAGGCGACAATCCCGTAGCCAACCCTAAGTGGGTAGGACGTGATGCTGCTAAAATTGCTGCTGAAGCCGGTATTTCCGTACCTGAAAGCTGCCGTCTGCTAATTGTAGATGCAGGCTTTGATAGCGATTATGTTTGGGCAAAAGTAGAACAAATGATGCCTGTAGTGCCCATTATTAGAGCTAATAATGTAGATGAAGCCATTACAGTGGCTTTAAAGCTAGAGCGTGGATTATGCCATACCGCCGGAATCCATTCTCGCAATATTGACAATATGCACAAAATGGCAGTAGTTATGAATACTAGCCTTTTTGTAAAAAATGGTCCTCATATTGCGGCCTTAGGTGCTGGTGGTGAAGGTTGGACTTCTATGACTATTTCTACTCCTACAGGTGAAGGAGTGACCAGTGCCCGTACCTTTGTACGACTTCGCCGTTGTACCTTGGTTGATAGTTTCCGCATAGTGTAAAAAGTTAATATAAAATTTTTCTTGGGAAAACTCTTTTTAAAAGTTTTCCCAAGAAAAAAAGAATAAATTAGCCTACCCCTACTTTACTAAGCCCATTTGTGTTCTAATACGTTGAATATCTTCTTCATTGGGTTTAAAAGGGTAATTGCGAATATGCGGCCCTGGGCGAGAGTTTGCATAAGGACGATTGCAAGCAACCTCACCATCTTTACCGGTACAGCCACAAGTGCGAAAAGGTTCACCGCTTTGAATAATGTTTTGAATAGTATGTTCCGCTAAAGCATAATCAACTATTACACCATGTTCATCATAGGTAAAATTTTGCGCCTTAGCTTGGTCATGGTCAATTAACCAACGGGCTAGTTGAATGCGTCTATATTGCTCCATTGGTGGAGGTGATTTTTCTGCCAAGGCTGAGCAACTTTCAGGATAAAAGGAAAACAAATGCGTATTACCGCCCATATCTCTTACTTTTTGCATAGCATGACACATTTCTTGTTCTGTTTCGCCCATACCCACCATAAAATGAGATCCAGCCATATTTTTTCCAAATATTTCAAGACATTCTTCTAAACATTGCCAATATCTATTCCATAAGTGCGGTCCTTTAACACCTTTACCTCTATATTTATCAAAGAGTTCAGGTGTTGCCAAATCAATTGCTACTCCAATTTTATCAGCTCCGGCAGCTTTTAGCTCTTTTAAATGTTCATAAGTCATTAATGTTGGTGAAATAAGAGCTGACACCGGAATATCAATGGCTTTTCTTAAGCGTGCGCAAAGTTCAATTGCATCTTGGGGAGCACGTTTATGGGTCAACATGGAAATGCAAATGCGCTTTACTCTATTTTGATGTTGTATAATACCTTCAATGACTTTTTCCACGCTAAAAGTAGGCCAAGTAACTCGAATGAAGCTTTTTTGACGTTTATTTTCGCTTTCTGTTTTGTCTTCATCATGCTTTGCAAGCCCACAATAGGCACAACGTGCTATACAGCCGCTATTATATGTCAACAATAGATTAATACAATATAATTTTGCATCACGATAAAATATACCCGGTGCAAAATCCAATGTCATAGCGGCGGCTAAACTCATTCGCACTACTGCCGGACTTTCTTCCGGTAAAGCAGCTTTTTGGATGCAACTTGGACAATCTTGAGCTATATTCATATTTTCCTCAATTTTTATAATTTGTTATCGCATAAGAACAACAAGTTCTATTAAATTCTATCTTAAGACCCAGCCGCTTAGCCAAGTCTACAGTTTCAGCAGAAGGTAAAGCCATATGCTCAACACCTGCAAGTAAAGCATATTTTTCAATTTTAGCAGAAATATTGCGAGGACGAGCACAACCTAAACTAATTTTGGTATTGGGTAATTTTTCTTTGGTATAGATAATAAGACTACAAATATCTTGAGCGCATAGAGGAGAAATGTTAGCAAAAGCAGTATTTGCCAGAGGCATAAATCCCACAATAACAACTAAGGATGGATTTAAGGGTGCAAGCAACTTAACAGCGTTTTTTTCTCCACGCAAAGTTCCAAAATGAAGTCCGGCTACAATATGTGGAACAATGGCCAAATCCACACTTTGCAAGGCTAGTAATGTTTCTTGTAATTGTTCGTAACCATTAGGTAAATTATACACCTTAGCATAAGTGTCTGCATCACCGATAATATCAACCAAGGCTTGATCAACTCCTGAACTTTTTAATGATAAAGCCTTTGAATAATTTAACATGCCACAATGCACAGATATATGCAAATCAGTATTAGCTTTGATTTTTGCAATTGTTTCATAAAAACCATCCCAAGGCAAAGATCCATCTCCACTACAGCCACCGGAGAGAAGCACACCTTTAAAGTCTTGTGAATGATATTTTATGCAAAGTTCATATAAATACTGTGGATTACTTACATCGGGCATAGTTTGTAATAATGCGCCATTACAATGAGCACAGCCCTGAGCACACGATTTACCTGTAATGGAAAGAGCCGGATATTGACCTTGTAGACCATCTTGAATAAACATTCCTGGGAGATAGAAATTAATCTTCTTCCCATGCCTTGCCCATGAGCTTTCTCGGCAAATTTTTAATTTTTTGCTCTCAAAGCAAAGCTTAGTCATAATAATATTCTCTAAAACCTATCCAAACTTTACGAATGTTTAAATCTAATGCACCCTTATGCGCATCCCACATTTGCCTGCGGCTGTAAGCGTGACTTAAAGTATCACCATAAAACTCTTCCCATGCTTCGGTATATTCATTTAAAAGACTTAAATCATTTTCTAAAATTGCTTGTGCGGCAAAACGCCCTGCCATCTCACCACCAATTACGGCTTGAAAAATTCCGGCTCCGGTTATGGGATGAGTATGTCCGGCGGCATCTCCAACCAAGAGTAAATTATCTTTAACAAAAGCCCTTGGTTTTCCAATAGGAATTCTTCCGCCAAATTTACATAACACTCTATTTTCAACTACATTTTCTTTAACTAAATTCTGTATTAAATATTCTAAAGCCTGCTGTAAACTAAAACCTTGAGCTTTTGGCATCATCCCAAGTCCCACGTTTGCAACATTATTTTTCGGAAAAAGCCATGCATAACCGCCTGTATAATGTTCATCAAAATAAATATGCGTAAATTCTAGTTCTTTTCTTAAAGGTACACGTACTTGAATTGCCGGAAGACAAGGGTTTTGTTCTCCATGTATCCAATGAGCAATGCGAGAATATGGACCATCGGCACCAATAATGATTTTCGCCTGAACTAAAACTTGCTCATCTGTACCATTTATACCATCTACATGTAAAAGCACTGCATTGTCACTACGTCTACCTTTGTGTAAAAGACTATGATTAAGTAATATTTGCGCACCTGCTTCTTGAGCACTTTTAGCAAGAGCTTGATCAAATAAATCTCGATTAATGATATAGCCAGGGCTTTGTAAGTCTTGAATACATTGATTATCAAGAAAACTACGCATACCAATAATTTTTTGAACTATATAATCCTTACCTACATTGGCTTGACCTACAAGCATAGCAGGAATATATTCAGCGCAGCGTACAGGTTGACCAATAACGTTACGCCTTTCTGCAACTATGACCTTAACATTGGCTTTTGCGCCAGTGCTTGCGGCCGCTTTGGCACAAGCAGCTCCAGCCGGACCACAGCCAATAATTAAAATATCACAATTAACATAGCGCATATCTAATCCGTCTTAGAAAGTTTTACTATTTCTAAAATTTTATGCAATAGCTCCATATGAACTTGTGTTTGTTCACGAAATTCGCCTTTATGCGCCGCATCACTTTGATTTAATTCATAGCAAGTTGTATTTTCAATATCAATAAAGATACCGGGCAAACCTAATTCTTCAAATTCTTCCGCATGTTTTACATAAAAAGCATGACAGCAACAACCGATAAAGGCTGTAACACCTTTGGCTTTTAAGTCATTAAGCTCCTGCATTAAATGCTCAAATTTTGTGATACAGAGAGTTTCTAAACCATGCTCTTGCCCCAAAGTCCAAGCTTCACCCACAGTGCAAGCACCGCAAGCAATACATTCTCTTGAAAAACGTAAATCACAGTCTTTCAATTTAGCACAATAAGGTAATAATAAAGCTTGTGGTCCTGCTTTAATGACTGCATCAAAATTTCCATTACTGGTATTGATACGATTACATAACTCCAAAGGTATTCCATGCTTAGCAATTTCAACTTTCTCCAAAGCCATGCGTAAAGGAATACAAATATCTTCAGCGGACATATCCGGAATATGAATTTTGCCTTGGTCAAAAAAATCATGCACAATTTTACACATTATTTCTGCTGACAAAGCTTGTCCTCTAAGAGCTGCTTCAAGGTCGTATAAGGCTCTTGCCGGAAATGAAAGAAAATCGCCTGTAATAAAAATATCTTTTAACAAATGCACCGTTCTATTCAGCTGTAAGGATACACGCACCAAACCATAGGGCGACTTGCGAGCGGCTTGCACAACTTGAGATGAGTTTTTTATGGGTCGCACTGAGTCAATCCAATCAGGCGACCTAAAAAAAGTCAATCGCTTTGCCAATAAATCTTCTTCTTCCATGCTTAAAGAGCCGGGTACAAGCTTTATTTGCATGTGTTCTTCCACCGCGTGAATAATGTGCTCTTTAATATCAAAAGCTTGAGGAACTCGCCCAAGCTCCCAAGCAAGGCATGTAACTCTTTGCTTTATAGAATTAATTTCCTTATCTTTAAGCTTTTCCACCGGAACACGCAAACAACGCAACATAGTTTCTACATCAAAATCAACAAGCAAAGATCCTTGAAATAAAAATGCTTCATCGCTATCTGTTCCGCCTGTGCCGGAAATTTTCCGTCCTACTACTTCAATATCATTACGAGGGCGAAAAGTGGCATTTATGCCCATACTTTGTAAAGCCGTAACTGTTGGGACGCATAATTTCTCAAAGACAGCACTATTTGGAACTGTCACTCCAAAAAATTCTTTTTGACAAATTAATTCCCATCCAAGTTGACTTTTATCAAAATAAATTGCACCGCCTCCGGTAATACGCCTATTAATATCAATACCTTGCTCGTCACAGTATTCTAGGCGAATTTCTTCTTGAATGGATTGATGAAAACCAACCAAGACAGTAGCCGGATTAAATTGCAAAAAACGAAAAGTATCTTGAGAGCGACCTTGTCCCCTAATTTCAAGCAAAACTTCGTCCAAGGCCATATGCTCTGCTGCCGAAAGGGGCGGCATATCAAGTAAACGCCACTTAACTGTCATAAATTCGCCCTTTACTTTCTTGCTTCCAAGGATTTTACAATTAATTGGCTTGTGTCCATAACGTCCAAACCAAGCTTATTACGCTTAGAATAAGTTGTCATAGAACGCACACATTGTTGACAATTTGTCACAACTGTTTTTGCTCCGGTGGCAATAATTTCATCCATCTTACGCTTGGCAATTTTAGCGGATAAATCAGGATCTACCATTTCCAAATTACCGCCACCACCGCAGCATAAGCAATGCTCTTTAGAATGTTCCATTTCCACAAGTTCCAAACCAGGGATAGCATTTAATATTTTTCGAGGAATATCAAAAATACGCTCACCTCGTCCAAGATCGCATGGGTCATGATAAGTTACAGTCATGGGCAACTCACCTAATGCTAACTTACCGGAATAAATAAGACTTAATGTCATTTCAGAAGCGTGCATTAGCTTTATATCATGCTTGCCATAGTGTTCATTCCACATTTGTAAGCAAGATGGACATGTAAAAACAACAGTATGCGCATTACGCTTTTTAACTGCTTCTATATTATGCTCTATTAATTGTGGTAACATATCACCATGTCCGGCTCCAAGTAATGGAAAGCCGCAGCACCATTCATCACCACCCATTAAGGTAAAATCTACCTCACCGGCATCCAATATTTGCGCAAAAGTCATGGGTATTTTTTGAGCTAAAGGGAAATATGCACCTACGCAACCAGTGAAGTACACTACATCGGCTGTATCTTTTTGATAACCATGCCTTGGGGCTTTGCGCATATCCTCAACCCAATCTGCTCTTTCTGAATTATCTTCATCAAAAACATTGTGACTGCTTTGGATATTGCTTTTAATCATCCCAACCTTGTTTGGCGCATTACCTGCGGCGGCTAATTCCTCACGTAAATTTAGCCACAATTCCTTTAGTGGTAAACCTGCCGGACATACTTCTTGGCAATCGCCGCAAAGAGTACAACGAAAGACAGAATCACCATAATCTTTAAGTATTTGAGGTGTAATTGAGCTTTCTTGCCCCAAAAGTTTTTGCCATAACTTCTTTATGGGATGTCCCTCTTGCAAGAGTTTTTTCAAGGTCATCATGCGCTTTTGTGCGGATAAATCCACATCGGCTGAAGCTTGCACCGCCGGACAAACTGGTAAACATTGTCCGCATTGGGTGCAAGCATCAAGTGCCATTTTTTCTCTTATATTGAATGCTGGTTGAGGCATAATTTAATCCTTTTTGTATTTCTGAATATCCTCTTGCATCCAAGTAGCAAAGTCAGCTTTTTCGGTACGCATAAGGGAAGAAAGTTGGCTCATATCTTCCGGCTTAATTTTGTACATCCAACCCTTGCCATAGCAATCGGAGTTAATTAATGATGGATCTGTCTCAAGGTCTTCATTAACAGCTGAAACTTCACCATCAACAGGACTGTAAACTGTACCAAGCCACTTACCGGATTCAACCTTAGCAAATTTTTTTCCGGCGGTTACAGCTTTGCCCACAAAGGGAAGCTGTACAAATACTATTTGTCCTGCCATTTTTTCGGCAAAATCATCCATTCCCATTACAATTTCATCGCCTTCTACCTTGACCCAAAAGTGCTTTGTATCAAAGTACAAGTCATCCGGCATATTATACCCTTCAATAATCATAATAATGCTCCTTATTTATTTGGTGGTTTATTATGTCCACGTAGTGTTTGCACTATCATAAAGATAGGCGTTGTAAATATGTGACGTAATTGGCTAAATGGAATATAAGCCACAGTCACAGCGGTAAAGATGGCATGAATATACCATGCTTGTCCATATATTATAGCAAGACCTTTTTGCGGCATTGTGGCAAAAAATTGTGCTATTACATAGCCAATAAAGGCAAATTCGCTACCACTTGGCATTTGGGTTAATGCTATGCGTATACCTTCAAGCACAAAACCAGTTACAGTAATAGCACCAAGCAAGACAAGAGCCAACCAATCAGGTTTTTTAGCCATCTCTTGATTTTTTCTTTCTTCTAAGTTTAAGCGTATTGCTAAAATTATGCCTAGCAAAAGTGCTAATCCACTTAAATCATATAAGAATGCTGTTAGCCCCCAATCTTTTTGCAATAAAATCCAAGGCCACTGACTTTCAGGGCTAAATATTGAACCAAGTAAAGCAACAAGTCCCCAAGTGAAACGGAAAAGGAAGGGGAAGAAAATTAAAGCATGTATTAACCAACGTTTTGGTGATTCAACATATAGGCGTTGTTGCACAAAAATATCTGCCAATAGAGTATACCAACGCTTCCAACATGCCTTATGTCCAGCATGTTCATTATGTTGTGCATTGACAGTCTTAGT
>CAYJDL010000086.1:0-9262 GCA_964368885.1 uncultured Desulfovibrionaceae bacterium
ATAATTACTTCTTGACCATTTTTTAAACAAATTGCTGTATTTGGTGTTAAACGCATCAGGGCATCAATGGTTGATCCGGTGCGCTCTCTGGCTTTAAATTCAAAGTGTTTACCAAGCCCAATAAGGGCTAATATCATTCCGGCTGAGTCAAAATAAAGATTATTAGCAAAGTGCATAACTGTAGCTATATCGCCGTCAGTTTGTGCCAAGGTCATGCGAATTAAGGCATAAATTCCAAAAAAAGCAGCTGTTGCAGAACCTAAACCTACAAGAGTGTCCATATTTGGACTGTAGGATATTAAAGCCCTTAAGCCGGATTTAAAAATATTTCTATTTATAATTAAAATAGGTACAGCTAAAAAGCATTGTGCCAAAGCAAAGCTTAAAGGTGAAGTGTTAATGGATAAAAACCAAGGCGTAGGAAGTGAGAGCATTGGAGCCATAGCCACGTACATAAGTAAGGTGGCAAAAAATAAAGACGATATAAGGGATATGGGCAGTTTATCCAGAAAATTTAAGCCGTATTTATTTTTAATAGCCTGAAGGTTACTTTCTTTTTGTTCATTAAAGGTGTTGGTGACAGTGTTTTCATTTTTAAGCTCTTTTGGGTTTATTTCTTCTTTAATTGTGGAATTTGTATCCTGTATTAAAGATTTTGGTGTTTCTTTGGGTCTGTTATCTGTGATATTATGTAGAGCATTACTTGTAGCTTGGCCAGTTTGGGTAGTCTGGGCAATATATCCGGCTTTTTCCATAATATCTATGATATTTGCTATGCTTATTTGGCTATTGTCAAAGGTTACCAGCATAGTTTTGCGCAAGAGATTTATTGTAACTTTTTCAATGCCTTTTGTAGGCATAAGCAACTTCATAACTTTAGCTTCACAAGCTGTGCAGTGGACATTGCCTATGGAAAAGTCTTGCCTTTGTATGTTATTATTTTTAGGTATTAATTCTTGATAAATTGGTAAAGAGGTTAGCGGTTTAAGTTCTGTCGGCTCTGCATCGGATAAAGCATTGCTTGGAATTGCTGTGTATCCGGCATTTTCCATAGTCATGCTTATTTTAACTATACTTATGACATCACAATTATATTTAACCCTCATGGTTTTGCGTAAAACATTAACTTTTACATCTTCAATTCCCTCTATTGTCGTCAAAAGCTTAATCACTTTATTTTCACAGGCAACACAATGTACATTGCCAATATTAAAGTCTTGATTCAAAAAAGTGGGCGGGCTTGTTTTTTTATTTATGCCTACCTTATCCAAGGGCTTTACTTCATTTTGAGGTGCACTACTTTGAGTGGTACTGGCACTATTATTTGATGATGCTTGCACATCTTTAAAATTAGGGATTAACAATGGGCGTTCGGTTTTGCTTTTATCATTTGAAATATCTTTTTTAGAGGAAAAAAAATCCTTAAGTACTATGGGGCTAGTTTTTTGAGTACGATATGGAAGAAGTGATTTGCCAGCTTTATTTTCAGAACAATGTATATGTTCAAGGTTAAGTAATTGTTTTTGCATAAAATAACGACCTTAAATTTTGAATGTTAAACTTTCATCAAATACTAATTGTTAAGTAATATTGTCTCAAAAAAAAAAAGAATGCAAATATAAATTTTTATAAAAAAGCTTAAATAAAAAAGTTGACATCATAAAAAACACTTACTCTAACGCTCCATAAGCTACCTGCGCAATGAATTGCTCAGAATCCTTATTGGTGCTATATAATACAACTTCCGTAAGTCTTTTTTTCAGAATTTAAAAAAAATAAGCTCAGTAAAGGGCTTATAAGAAATTTCGGATAGTAAAGTGTTAAACTTCTGTATCATATTAAATACCTGTGTAAACATTTGACAATATGGATTTTAATAGGTTATAAGCATTTATATGATGTTAAAAATGCAAACAATAAAATAATTATTAGCATAAAAATTAGGATTATCAATGGAAGACATACAAATGGGTCCTTCTACAGTGCCTTTAGATATAGATAGAGTTGGAATACAAAATCTTTCTATGCCCATAGTTGTGCGTGACAGAGCTTTGGGCAGTCAAAGTACAGTAGCTCAAGTATCTCTAGGGGTTGAATTACCTTCTTCCTTTAAAGGAACACATATGAGCCGCTTTGTGGAAGCCTTAGAGGGGTGGGGGGAAACATTAAATTATCAATCTATGAAGCGTCTTTTAGAAGATGTGAAAAAACGTTTACAAGCCTGCAAAGCTAGTATTTCCTTTGCTTTTCCTTATTTTATTCGTAAAAATTCTCCATCTTCCAAAGCTTCCGGATTAATGAGTTATAAATGTAAGCTAACCGGAGAAATGGAAGGCGAAGAAAATAGCATAAACAAGCCAACATTTGTACTGGAAGTTGAAGTTCCTGTTATGACAGTATGTCCTTGCTCAAAAGCTATTAGCAAGGAAGGTGCGCATAGTCAAAGAACTTTAATACATATTAAGGTGAAGATGCGTAGTTTTTTTTGGATTGAGGAATTAGTTGAAATTGCCGAGGCTTCCGGTTCGTCACCATTATATAGCTTGCTCAAGCGTGAAGATGAAAAGTATGTTACCGAAGATGCTTTTGCTAATCCGGCATTTGTGGAAGACGTAGTTAGAGCGGCGGCCTTACGTTTAAGAGAACATGAACAAGTTGCTTGGTTTAGGGTACAAGTGCGTAGTATGGAATCAATTCATAACCATGAAGCCTTTGCTTGCATAGAGTCAACCAATTAATATTTAGAGGTAATTTATGGAAATAAGAGAAGTGCAAGCTGGTTCGATAACAATACAACTTCCTATTGTTACCCTGCCCGGTACCAATGTAAATATTATTGTTTTTGATAGTCTTGGTCAAACACAAATGATTAAAAATATTGCACAAGAAGGCATTAAATACTTTACTAAACCTGAAATAATTATCTGTCCGGAAGCAAAGGCTATTCCTATTGCTCAAGAACTTGCCAGACTTTGGGAAATTGACTATTTTGTCTTGCGTAAAGCCCAAAAAATGTATATGAAAAAAGCAAAAAGCATTAATGTGCAATCTATCACCACTTGTGGAATGCAATTATTATGGTATGATGCTAAAGAAATTGAACAATTGCGCAATAAAAAAGCTATGATTTTTGATGATGTTGTTTCAAGCGGAGGTACATTGCAAGCCCTGCTAACCTTTGCTGAAGATAATTCAATATCAATTTCAAGTATTTCTACAATTTTCTTGGAAGGCGACAGCCCTATGGTACAAGCAATAAAGAATAACTATAACTTTGAAATGTTAGGATATTTACCTTTGTTGTCAAACGTGGAATAATTAAATTAATTTTTTTTAAAAGTGCTGTTTAAAAGCTTGACAGTGTCATAAGTTTAGCCTATAAACCTAACTTGTGTGTGGGCCTATAGCTCAGCCTGGTAGAGCCCCCGGCTCATAACCGGGCGGGCCCAGGTTCAAATCCTGGTGGGCCCACCAATAAAATGCGGTTGGGTTGCTCTTATGGGCCCACCAAATGCAGGAAAATCTACCTTGCTTAACGCTCTTTTAGGGCAAAAAGTCAGTATCGTAACTCCTAGACCTCAAACAACTCGAAATCAAATTGTCGGCATTTTAAGCGATGAAAATTCTCAAATAATTTTCATGGATACGCCGGGTATGGCCAAAGTTAAAGGTCGTTTAAGCAAGACCATGTTGCAATCGGTATGGCAAAGCTTAGCTCAGGCTCATGTTATTATTTTAATGCTAGATGCAGATCTTTATATTCGTAAACCACAATTTTTAATCAATGACCTTGATACCTTAGGTAAGGCTTTAGCCGATGAAGAGCGGCCTTTTTGTATTGTGGTCAATAAGATTGATCTTTTTTCCGATAAAAGCAAGATGTTACCCTTGCTTACTCAATTACATGAACTTTTTCCAAGGGCAGAAATTTTCCCTGCTTCTGCTTTGCGCCATAATGGTTTAGTTGAGCTTAAAAATTTGATTGCCAGCAAACTTCCGCAGGCTGAGCCTGAATTTGATAAAGAACAATTATCAACTGCACCAATACGTTTTATGGTGTCTGAAATTGTACGTGAAAAGCTTTTTTTACAATTAAAACAAGAGGTTCCTTATTCTGTAGCTGTGGATGTGGAGCATTTTGAAGAAGATGCAAAGCTTGGGCAAACAATTATTCATGCGGTTATTTATGTGGCACGTCCGACACATAAAGCTATGGTTATTGGAAAGGCCGGAGCTACTATTAAATCTATTGGCACTGCTGCCCGTAAGGATATTATCACCTTATTAGAAGGCAAAGTGCATTTAGAGCTATGGGTTAAGGTTCGTGAAAATTGGACAGAGGATGCTAATTTCTTGCGCAATCTTGGCATGATGGATCAATTTTAATTGAGTTAAGTATGGATGATGTTAAAAACATTGCCAATGGTCTTTTTCAAATTCAAGAGCGAATTGCAAAAGCTTTGGATTCCGCTGACTTGGAGCATGATGTTTCCTTAGTGGCAGTATCAAAATTTCACAATATTAACGCTATTGAACAAGCCGCATTGTGTGGGCAGGTGTTATTTGGTGAAAGTTATGTTCAAGAAGCCTTGGAAAAGCAAGAGCAATGGAAAAAAAAATCATTACCACTTATTAAATGGCATTTTATAGGACATATTCAAAGCCGTAAAGCTAAAGATGTAGTAGGGCGTTTTGATTTAATTCATTCAGTTGATTCTCAAAAAATTGCTCACTTGCTTAATGCAAAAGCTAAGGAAAAAAATATATGTCAAGCTGTGCTTATTCAAGTAAATATTGGTGCTGAAGAACAAAAATCAGGAGTATCTTTAGATCAACTTTCTGATTTGACTAAATACATCTTACAGTGTAAACATTTAAATTTACAAGGTCTTATGTGCTTACCGCCTGTTTTTGATGCCGGACTTGCTGCAAGACCGTATTTTGCATTGCTTCGTAATTTACGTAATGAACTTGAGCAAGAATTTTCATGTAATTTACCGCACTTATCTATGGGAATGTCCGGAGATTTAGAAGCAGCTATTTTTGAGGGTGCAACATTAGTAAGAGTAGGTACAGATATTTTTGGAAATAGATCGCAAATTGATGAAAAAAGGTAAACTACTGAGTAAAACAAAAAAGCAGACCACTTATATATGTTTGTGTACACGGCGTAGCCAGCTTTTTTGTTTTTCCTTGTATTTAAACCTTTTTGAATAGTCTGTATGAAAGCGATAAAATCAACACTTTATAAAGAAAATTTTTGAGACAGAATTTTTCAACGGACTGATAGGGGTGTTTTTAAGTAATTTATGACCGATAATATACTTTAGTGGGTAAATTTATATATTGCTTCTTTTTTGCATTTTGGTATACTTCATGCAAGTTTATTAAATAGTATTCCATGTAGTCATTTTTTTGAAAGGAGAAAACCATGGCAGATAAGCAAAAAGAACTCCCAGAAGGTGAAGCACCTCCCAAAAAGTCTAAGTTTAAAACATTTATTATAATCTTCTTGATTTTATTAATTTTTGGTACAGGTGGTGCTGGTGGTGCATATTGGTGGTTTTATATGCGCACTCCGGCTGACCCTAGCCAAGAAACTGCTCAAACCAAAGACGGTGCGGAAAATACAGCGAAGACAAATAATGCTGAACAAGGCAATAATAATGCTGATCAGTCGCCTCGCTTGGTTCGCCAGACGGATTTACCAAGATCTACTGGGCAAGTTTTTCCTTTACCGCAATTTGTAGTTAATCTTTCAGATCCTACCGGTAAACGATATTTAAAGCTAGGAATGGAAGTTGAAGTAAATCAAGATGTTTCGGCAAGCATTAAAGGGCAGAGTGCAAAAATTCGTGACGCTGTTATCGTATTACTTGCTGGTAAAACCTTTGCAGATATATCTTCAGCAGAGGGTAAGGTTTTGCTTAAGGCTGAAGTTGCCGCTCGTTTAAATCAAATACTAGGCGGAGCTTATGTGGTGCGGGTGTATTTCACAGAATTTGTAGTGGAATAATACATAATTTATTGATTGCTTATAAAACAAAGGAAAGCATATGTCCCAAGATCAAGATGATTTGGCTGCTGAATGGGCTGCACAATTAGAAGGTGATGAAGGTGGGGATGATCCTTTTGCTTCATTAGAAGCTGATGCTGACGATTCGTCTTTGGATGTTATTCCAGATGATAATAATAAGAAGAAAAAAGGTGGTGAAGAGGACTTAGCTACAAGTTGGGCAGAATCGCTGGCTAATGATCAGCAAGAAACTTCCCAAAAAGATTGGCAAAAGTCTTTACGTTCTCAGGCTAGTGAAGCCACTTTTAAAGATATGTCAGATATTGCCAAGCGTCCGGCACCTGATGGAGCTAAAAGAGAGCTTGACTTTATTTTAGACATTCCTCTTGATGTTTCGGTAGAACTTGGTCGCACTCGCTTGCTTATCAACGAACTTTTGCAATTAGGGCAAGGTTCAGTTGTGGAATTAAATAAATTGGCCGGTGAACCGCTGGAAGTTTTTGTTAATGGTAAATTAGTAGCCAGGGGTGAAGCTGTAGTTATCAACGAAAAATTCGGGGTACGCCTAACAGATATTATTAGCCCCATGGAAAGGGTAAAACAACTTGGCTAATACAAAACCTTTGTCAGATCACCCTGCTTTGGACGCTAAAGGCAGCGAAGCAGACTCTAAAGTCCTTGCGCCAGCAGAGGATACTGCCGTAAATGCCGATAATAGTAGGGTGATGCCTAAATTTGAGCACAAAGTAGAGCAAAATACTGCAAGTACGCAAACTCCGTCTTTACCCTCAGATGCGGGTTTTACTTGGGGAGGATATTTTCAATCCATTGGGGTTTTGCTTTTGCTCTTGGCTTTTTTGTGGTTTGCCATGTGGCTTTTGCGAAAATATGGGCGTTTTAATTTTATTCCAAAATTAGGAGCTTTCCCAAGTGATGGATTGCGCCTTGAAGCTCAACTTCCCCTTGGACCACGCAAAGGTCTTGCTGTGGTGCGTTTTTTAGATAAAAGAATTTTACTTGGTATTACCGAACAGCAAATAACGCTTTTGCAGGAAATAAAGGATAATGACGATGGCATGGACTTTAAAAAAATTATGGAGCAATCTCAAGACCAACAACCACCAAGCTAACCTTATTAGCTTAGGCTGTTTTGGTTTTTGCGTCCTTTTTCTGGTAAGTTTTTTGCCAAGCTTAATATCCTTGGCATGGGCAGCGCAAGATCTTGCCATGCCCCCCATGTCTTTAACTCTTTCCGGTGGTGCTTCAAGTCCAGAAAAAGTTTCAGTTCTGCTGGAAATCCTCTTTTTACTAACTATATTGTCTGTAGCTCCGGCTATTATGTTAACGGTAACTAGTTTTACTCGTATAATTATTGTTTTTAGCTTTTTGCGTCAAGCTATGGGCGTTCAACAATTGCCGCCAACTCAAGTTTTAGCATCCTTAGCTATTTTTATGTCAATAATTATCATGTTTCCTGTGGGTAAGGAAATTAATGATACTGCTTTACAACCATATCTGTCTGAAACAATTGATTATAAAGTTGCTTTGGATAGAGCACAAATTCCTTTGCGTAATTTTATGTTTAAACATACCCGAGAAAAAGACATTTCAGTTTTTTATGCTATTTCTCGTATGGAAGCACCTAAAAATAAAGATGAAGTGCCAACAATGATGTTGGCTGCGGCATATGTAATTTCGGAATTAAAAACAGCCTTTACCATTGGATTTTTGATTTATATACCTTTTTTGGTTTTGGACATGGTCATTTCAAGCGTTTTATTAGCTATGGGTATGATGATGCTACCGCCAATGATGGTATCCATGCCTTTTAAACTATTGCTTTTTGTAATGGTGGATGGTTGGAATTTACTTGTGGGATCTTTAGTAAATTCTTTCCTTTTATGACGGAGGAATCTTATGTCACCTGAATTTGTTATTGGTTTTGGACGACAAGCTATCGAACTTTGTTTGATGATGGCCTTACCCATGCTTGGTGTTGGACTTACGGTAGGTGTTTTGGTCAGTATTATTCAAGCTGCTACCCAAATTCAAGAAATGACCTTAACTTTTATTCCTAAAGTTGTATCTATGTTTATAGCCTTGCTGTTGGCTTTGCCTTGGCTCATGGAACGCATTGTATCTTATACAAGGGAAGTTTTTATTAATATTCCTACATATATAAAGTAAATTCTGCTTAAATTATTTCTTGAGGGAGGAGGGTATATTTTTGCGTCATTTTTAGAGTTTTGGACAAAAATTTTCCTTTTCCTTCAAACTTCACCTATCCCTTCAAAACGCTTTAATAGGCTGTTAGTTTCCCATTAAATTGGCAAAAATAATATTGAAAAAAAATATACCTTGCTGTATAATGCATTTTGGTGTTTATTATTTTCGTTAAATTTTTAATGTGTGAGGGTATCAAAGCATGGCAAGTACTATTTCATTGGAAAAACGTTTTTCCGAAAAGGCACCAGAACTTGTTAATTTAGCTAAAACTTTTGCTGTCACCTTAGAAAAAAAGAGCTTAACTAAAACAGTAGCTCGTGTTGCTTTGGTTTTAGATGCAACAGGGTCTATGCGTGCTCAATATCGTGATGGAAAGGTGCAAAAAATAATTGATAGAATTATTCCCATTGCAGTGCAATTTGATGACGATGGCGAGCTTGACGTGTGGACTTTTGCTCAAAAAGCTAAGAAATTTCCTTCTATAACTCTTGATAATGTAAAAGATTATATTGCTCGAGAAGGTGGTGGCTACAAAAATTGGCTTCCAGCTCTTGGTGGAACCAATAATGAACCTGTAGTTACACAAGAAGTTATTGAATATTTTAAAGATTCAAAGTTGCCTGTTTACATAGTGTTTATTAGTGATGGTGGCGTTGCTGGTAAAACTGCTATGAAAAAGCTTCTGACTGATGCAGCCAAATTTCCGATATTTTGGCAATTTGTAGGAATTGGTGGTAAAAACTATGGAATTTTAGAACAATTAGACGATTTATCCGGTAGAATTGTAGATAATTGTAACTTTTTTTCTTTAGATGACATTGAAGCTATTGATGCTCCTGAGCTTTATGATCGCCTATTTGATGAATTTCCGCAATGGCTTACTGAAGCTAAGGATAAAGGTATTGCTTAGATAGTTTTGTCAAATGAGCCTTTTTTGGCTTTATGGAAAAATGCTTGAGTTAAAAATTCTTACCCAAAAATTCTTACCCAAAAATTCTTACTATGACGAAAGCCAACTCT
>CAYJDL010000087.1:0-6254 GCA_964368885.1 uncultured Desulfovibrionaceae bacterium
TGAAATACTTGCTTCAATGTAATCATTTTTTTTAACATCTAATTTTTGCGCCAGTGGAGTGGTTATAACGCAGCTATCTTCTTCCGGAATTGCCATGGCATAGCTTTGTAAAAGCCAATCTCCAGAACCTGTAGGTTGCATATCTGCCTTTACTGTAGTATTTTTGGCAGAATCATTTGTTATCTTACGAAAAGTTCCTCCAACCCCCAGCTCTCTGGTTTTAGGTACAACAAAACCTACGTGGGGATTTTGACTAATTCTGCTAAACCATGCGGCATCAAAGGTGGACGTTCCTTGAGGGATAACTTCCATAAAGCTTGGGTCATTAATCATGCGTTGGCGCATGACCTCAACTACTCCACTTTTTAAACCAAAAAAAAGTAGTAGTGGCAGGGCAATTGAAGCTACCGTAAGAATAAGACAAAGACTCATACGCTTATCATGGATTAAATCCTTGCAAGCCATCCAAATTACAGTAATTAACTCACGCATAAATGCGCCCCTGAACCGATGGTATATGTGAGGAAGGCCATAGTAATGTGGAATGAACGTGACCAAGGTTATCGGTTTTTAAGTCAAATTCAGCCCAAGCATCTGCATGATGACGCATAAGCTCCTTATCATGGCTTACGATAATAGCAGCAGCACCACTGTTTTGGACAACTTGTCGAAAAATGGTGCAAATATTTTGTGCAGTGTCGCTATCAACTGCGGCAGTGGGTTCATCGGCTAATACAATTGCCGGTTTATGAATTAATGCTCTGGCAATGGCCACCCTTTGCCTTTGACCGCCTGAAAGGTGCTGGGGTTTTTTATGCATTTGACTGGCTATGCCTAGTGTTTCCAAGAGAATATTTAACCACTGTATGGTTTCTGCTTCCTTAAGACCAAGTAAACGTGCAGGAAGTAAAATATTATCTCGCACGTTTAAAAATGGAAGTAATCCACCGGATTGTAAGACATAGCCAAGACTTTGGCGTCTTATGCAAGCAAGCGTGGGAGCATTTGCTTGCATAAGTTCAACCTTTCCTAATTTAGCATTTTGTAAATACATTTCCCCAGCTTGGGGACGCAAAATAAGGGCTAAAATATCCAATAAAGTGGACTTGCCGCAACCGCTTTGTCCAACTACTGCAATTATATCCCCAGCTTGAAGATGCAGTAGAGGGACAAAGAGGTTAAAAACGGCACCGTTTTTTTCGCGTGTTAAATGTACATTGCGAGCAGATAAAAGCATTATGGTAGTAAATCCAATGGTATAGGTGTTACATAGTCATCTGGTTCGTCACCTTGATTTAAAGCTACCCATTGATCTGGATTGCTATGAATACTTTGGTAAGCAGCAACCTTAGCCCTTAAGCTTTCAATAAATTGATCTTGCTCATCTGGACCAAAGCTTTCCCATAATTCAGGTGACATAGTCATAATTTGACTTTCATAAGGTAAGCCCTTTAAAAAGGCCGGCACAAGACCTGAATCTTGCAAACTTTTAGCCTTAGCTAAGTTATCGGCATTACGAGCGGCAGTTGCAGAGACACTTTGTAATGATGTGAAAAAGTCAGCACTACCCATTTGTGCCTTTGCGCCGGCAGTAATAATATCATTTAGCATTACGGCAAGGCTATCAAGTTGACGTTTGCTTATGAGTAAGCGAACTTCCAAAGATTGAATGGAAGGATCTAAAAGATCTTTATCTGTTACCCAAGCTTCAACATCATTTGGTGCTTGCACCTCGGCGGCACGTCCAATCCATGTTACAGTTGCAGCTTGAATAATGTTTAGCAAATCTTCCTTGGTTGGTTCAGCAGCAGGTTGAGCTTTTGGAGCAGGTGCTGGATCTGGAGTGGTTGCAACTGGAGTAGTTGCAATGGGCGCATCTTGTTTTGGTGTTTGAGCATTTGCATCAGCAAGCATAGCTTCAAGAGCACCTGCTAATGTTGATGTTAATAATTCAGATTGTTGAATAAATTTTGCTTTATCCTTTGAAGCTACAGGCCACATACCGGCTATCCCTGTACCTTTATTGGTAGTTAGCGCAGTAAATTGTTTTTTAGCAAGGCGATTAAATTTTTTCCTTACTTTGGGGTTTATATGGATGGCAAGAGTTGTAATATTATTGTCGTTAAGTAGTTTGCGTAAAGTTTGTTCATCTTGATTTGTACTATTCCATTTATGTCCGGACTCATGGGAGGGAGCATCGCCGACAATAATCATAAAACGATGCGAACCTTCACGCCAAGGCGATTTTTCAATAGCAGTTTGTACTCCTGCAAACATATCTTCATTAAGATCAACTGAGTCGGTAGTTGTTTCCTTAACAGTTTTTAAGGTATTTACAAATGTATTCACGTCTTGAAGCTCTGGAGTAAACACTTTTGTCAAATACCCAATATCTTTGATTTCTTCTGAATCACGATAGGCAACTAATCCAAATCTAATTCTTTCGCCAATTTCTGGCTTTGAGGCTAGAGAAGTGCTCATGGCTTCCAAAGTTTTGCGTACATCCTCAATATATGGTTGCATACTGCGTGTGCTATCCATTACCCAAACAATGTCGAACTTTGCTTCTTTTTTTAGTGGAGCAACATCCGCTTCAGTATTAATGGCAGTTTTAAGGGCTTCAGGGTTTACACGAATATCGGCAGGCTTTTCACGTTTTTCATCTTGTTTACCGCTAACAGCTGCAAGACGTAATATGCGCCCTTCGTAGCTTTCCATGCTAACATTTTTATGCTCAAGAATTGGCAATAAATAAAATTGCTTAGTAACATCAACAGCTAATTTTGGTTCCATAGAAATAATTGGAAATTCTTCTCCAAGAGGGGTGGTTACTGCACTTTCAATGTCAGAATAATATTTTTTGACAGCACTTTCACGTTTATCAGCTGTTTCCTTAAGCAAGGCATCAAGAGGTTCTTCTTCTTCGAACATAAGAACGGGTTGACGACCTTGAGGATGACTAAAGGTGAGGCACATGGTTTGTTTCCATTCAAAAACATCAGATGTTTTTAGCCAGCCAACGGTGGTACCTTTTTCATCAATGCCAACTTCATACCAACCATCACCAGTTGCTCTTGATTCTCCACCCGGTCTAGTGTATACAAAAAAAGGCTTAAAGACAGGTAATTGACCTTCAATAACATTTTTGTCTGAAGCATCAGCGTATAGAATAGCCTTAGGTCTTGTTAAAACACGCAAAGGTAGGGGAGAGCCTTCTTCGATAGGCACAGGTTTTCGCTCAACAGCATAAGTAAAGCCCCACAAGCTACTTATGCCTATTGTAATTACAAAAAACATTGCCATAAACTTGCAGCAAGATTTTACCATAAGCACCTCATAATGCAAAAAAGGTTATTAAAATACTTTTGCTGTAACAAAAGCATTGAGAGTTTAGCAGTAATACAAATTTAATATTCTGATAAACAATAGCGCATTTAAATCCCTTACAGCATAGTTGTTAATTATGCAAGTTTTTATAAAGTAAGCTGTGATGATACTTTTTAAGAAAACGCTGATTTATTCTCTTTTTTCTTGGGAAAATTTTTTGTGAACAAAAAATCTTTCTCCAAAAAAAATAAATTAACTTTACTTACGCATTCCATTTTCTACATCAATGCCTTTTGGTGGGGTAAAGCTAAAAGTTTTTTTAGGTAATGAGACATTTGTTTGCACTTTAGTAAAATGCAAAGTATTGCTATTTCCATAAAAATCAATAATGCTAGCTTTTCGGATGATTTGATTTTTATCAATCCAAATAAAGGCTTCGACCATTTGTGCTGTTGGTTCATGAGGAAAAAGGTGCATCTTGGTGTAGCCGGATTCCTTGCCAACTATATTGACATCAAAATCTCTACTTAATTGAGCTTGACCAGTAATAACTTGTACAAGAGGGCGAGAGCTTTCTACAATGTCGGGAGTATACTTATAAGCAACTTCTTCTTCAGGTAAATAGTTCCAGACAATTTTATCAGTAATTAATAGTAATTCAGGATGAGGGTCTTTAGTTTCCCAGCGAACCAAAAAAGGTTTTTGGAAAAGCAATTCACCCTTTCTCTTTTGTTTTGCACCGCTTTCTTTATGATCTAAAACTTGTTCAAAGGTGGTCTTTATGGAATTGATTTTCTTATATTTATTTTGTATTTGCACATCAAGATTAGCGGCAGATGCCAAACCAATGGAGCTAAAGAAGCATAAAAATGCTAAGGTAAATAATTTATACATAATAACCTCGTGATTTAATGTGTTAAAAAGAAATAGTTTTATCTAATTATCATCCGTGGTTTACTACCGTCAGCAGGACCCACAATGCCATTTTTTTCCAATTGTTCAACCATAACAGCGGCTTTATTAAAGCCAATTTTAAATCTTCTTTGCACAAGAGATATGGAAACCTTACCTTGTTCTTCAACAAATGCTAAGATTTCAGCATATAATGGATCATTACTTACATCGGTTGAGGGTGTACCTTTACTTTCGTTTTGTTCCTGTCCCCATTGTGAAAAATCAACTTTATAAGCCGGAGGTGCTTGCTTTTTCCAATGATTGACCACTGCTTGAACTTCTTCATCCGGAACAAAGGGACCGTGCAAACGAATTAAACGTCCACCGCTTGGTTTATATAGCATATCTCCCTTACCCAATAAGTGTTCTGCACCAACCATATCTAAAATAGTACGAGAATCGTGCTTACTTGTTACTTGAAAGGACATTCGACATGGAAAGTTAGCCTTAATGATACCTGTTACCACGTCAACGCTAGGTCTTTGCGTTGCTAAAATCATATGAATACCTGCTGCTCTGGCAAGTTGAGCCAGACGCACAATACTTGTTTCTACTTCTCGAGCTGCTGTTAGCATTAAGTCTGCAAGTTCATCAATAATAATAACTAAGTATGGTAAGAAATCAAGCTCTGCAAATTCAGGTGGGCAATCTTGTGGATCCATATCTTTAAGCGATTGAATTTTATGATTATATCCTATAATATTACGCACTTGAACCTTTGCCATAGCGTCATATCGTCTATCCATTTCATGCACAGCCCATTCTAATGCTGTTTTTGCATATTGCATTTCCGTAACAACGGGATGCACCAAATGCGGAAGGTCAGCATAAACTGCCATTTCAATGCGTTTGGGGTCGATAAGCAATAATTGCATTTCATGTGGCTGAGTTGTATATAATAAACTCAACAAAATAGCATTTAATCCAACACTTTTTCCGGCTCCTGTGGCACCAGCTACCAATAAATGGGGCATTTTAGAAAGTTCTGCTACAAAGGGTTTGCCAGCAATATTTTTGCCAAGAACCATGGTTAAAGGGCCTGTTGCCTTGGTAAAAGCACCGGAAGATAATATCTCACGAAAATTAACCATATCTCTTTGAATATTAGGTATTTCAATACCAACGGTATCAGAACCGGGAATAGGTGCTTGAATACGGATAGCAATGGCTTTAAGAGCTAAGGCTATGTCATCATTAAGATTTGAAATGCGATTAACTCTAACTCCGGCAGCCGGACGTACTTCATACATAGTAACTACCGGCCCTGGCGTAATGCGTACAAGCTCTCCTTGAATTGAAAAATCTGCCAAGCAAGTCATTAAAGTTTCACCACGAGCTATTTGTTCTTCTTGAGACTTAGGCGATGTAAGTTCCGGCCCTTGTAGAAGGTCTAAAGAAGGTAGGGTGTAAATGACTTTTGGAGCAGCAAAGGCTTGTACTTTGACTTCATTAGAAATTTGCCCAGCAATTTGTTCAGGCAAGTTATCTTGATTTGATATGTCATTATTATAGTCATTTGTATTATCACAAGAATTTAATGCTTCATCATTAATTTCTATTATTTTAGGATGTATCTGGGCTTTAGGTTCTTCTTTATCTTCTTGGGAATTTTGAAATGTATTATTCTGTAAAACTTCTTTAGAAGGTTCACGTTCCTGTTTATTGTTGGGCACAAGGTGAATATTTGGGTCATTTAGATTTTGAACTTCAGCTTGCACTTGTTGCTCATCATAAACCTTAGGCATTGGCAAAGGTTTTTTTTCACTGGATAATTTACCCTTAATTTTTTGGAACACGGCTCTAAAAGTAAAACCTTGTTTAGGGTTTTTATATTGATTATTATCATTTTCTTGTGAAGTTGATGCGTTCATTGTTAAGGGCGAATCAGGCTTAGAAGGATGAGCTTTTTTGTTATTATCAGGTGAGGTATTAGGCAATGGCAAATCAATAGGTTTTTTTGGTAAAAACAATTG
>CAYJDL010000087.1:6264-7779 GCA_964368885.1 uncultured Desulfovibrionaceae bacterium
CCGGAAAAAGCTTTTTTCGTTTGAGGTGAATCCTCATTAGGTGATTTTTCTTGCTCTTTTTTGGCACGTAATTTATTTGACCATTTAGTTAAGCATACTTTGCAAAATGAAAGCGTTTTTTTGTAAAAATTTACCCATGAAATGCCAAGGGTTAATTGGGTGGCCATGGTAAAAAGGAATAACCATACAATCCAAGAACCCCAAGGGCTTAAAAAGCGTACACCATAATAAAATATAGTATTGCCAATCATGCCGCCGCCTTGAATTTGACCAATTTTAATGCTCCATGCAGCTCCGACAAATAATAAACAAAGGGTTAGAAAAAAGTATCCAAGCCAACGCCACCACAATAGTTCATACATTGGTGCAATGCAGGCAACGCCAACCGCCCCAAAGACAATTGGCCAAATATATGCAGCAATGCCAAAGACATCATGCAAGAATCCGGAGATATATGCTCCTAAAATTCCGGCATAGTTTTGCACATTGGTTGAGTCACTGGTAACGTGATTTAAACTTGGATCCATGGGCCAATGTGTAACCAAGCTTAAGAAAACAAATAGACCCCAAAATACAAGAAAAAATCCCGAAAATTCACGGACAAGCTTGCGAACGTTCGTAACAATACCCTCCATATCTTATGGAAACGATAATCTATTTTCTTTCTGGGGGAAACTTTTTGTGAACAAAAAAGTTTCCCCCAGACCCCCTTCAAAAAAACTTTCACTAATTGTATTATTCTCGTCCAAGATACTCCTTAGTGCGTGTATCAACTTTTACCTTATTACCTTCATTAACAAAAAGAGGAACTTGAATGATGATACCTGTTTCTAAAGTTGCCGGCTTAGTCACATTACTTACTGTATCCCCTTTAGCACCCGGTTCGGTTTGGGTTACTTCCAAAACCAAGGACACTGGTATATCAATATCTAAAGGATTTCCATTATATAGGAGTACCCGACATTCTTGACCATCTTTTAGAAATCCGGATTTTCCGTCTGTGGATTCGGCTTTCATGTTTAATTGTTCATATGTTGTCATATCCATGAAAACCAGTTCATCACCTTCATGGTATAAAAATTGCATGTCACGAGTTTCAAGGTCAGGGCGACCAACCTTTTCACCGGAACGGAAAGTATTATCTACAGTGCGACCATTTAAAATATTGCGTAATTTGGTTCGCACCATAGCACCACCCTTACCGGGTTTAAAGTGCTGAAATTCTACTATTTCAAAAGGTGTTCCGTCAATTTCAATTTTAAGACCACGTTTAAAATCTGTTGTTGAATACATAATTTTCTCCTTATTTAACTTACTTTATTGAACTAATTAGTGCTTGTACCCCAAGGGCATAACTATAAAGACCAAACCCTGAAATCACACCAATAACATGGCTTGCCATAAGACTTTTATGACGAATTTTTTCTGCACGAGCATGAACATTACTAATATGTACTTCCACGCAAGGAACTTTTATCCAAGCTAAACAGTCAGCTATGGCTAAACTGGTATGTG
>CAYJDL010000087.1:7809-9252 GCA_964368885.1 uncultured Desulfovibrionaceae bacterium
TAACAATACCATCAACTTCATTTTCTCTGGCTTGTTCAAGCCTATCAATAATTGCACCTTCATGATTTGATTGAAAAAAAGTTAAGTTGATTTGATTTATTTTATCTTGCAATACTTCTTGTATATATTGAGGTATTTTATCTATGCCATCATATCCATAAATATGCGGCTCTCGTTTCCCAAGTGCATTGAGGTTTGGACCATTAATAATTAAAATTTCTAGCATTTTTTCACCATTTGCTTTTTATTCAAGACAGGGCTATACAGTATCTGTTAGCCGAAAGATATTACGCATTCATAGTTTTTTGTCAAGTGAAGCTATTTGTGTTAATATATTGCATTTTTAAATTATTGTCGAGGAAAATACTATGCAGTCTCAGCTTATTTTAGAAACAACAGCCTATACCTTTGAGCAGATAAAAAGTGTATCTCAAGTGCAAATTGCCTTAGCCGGTCGCTCTAATGTTGGTAAATCGTCCTTAATTAATGCTTTAGCCGGTAGAAAATCTTTGGCAAAAACTAGTTCAACACCGGGTAAAACTCGTTCTTTGAATTTTTATAATGTTCAACCGGAAGGATTTTATTTAGTTGATTTGCCAGGTTATGGATATGCTAAATGTAGTAAGCAAGAGCGTAATACTTGGGGAAAACTTATGCAAAGTTATATACTTGGCTGTACAACATTGCAAGCATTGGCAGTTTTAATAGATTGCCGTTTACCACCACAAAAAATTGATTTACAATTAGTTGATTTTGCCTATGCTCATAATATTAATGTCTTACCAATTTTAACTAAATCCGATAAATGTAAACAAAAAGAGAGGGTGGAAAAACAAAAGATTTGGTCGAATTATTTACAAGGGCAAATGCCCATTATTACCTCGTCAAGCACTAGGCTTGGACTTGAAAATTTATGGCAATGTTTGCGCTCAACTGCTCAAATCGGTGAAATTTTACTTCCACAAGGCGAAAATTGAGCCTTTTCTGTAGGCCTTTGCAATTTTATCTAAATTAAAGCCGAGCTTTGCAGCAAGCAGTACAGCTTGATTAAAAATAGTAACTTTTAAAAAGCCATGTTTTTTCCAGCGTCTGGAGGAGGTGGTTAAGGGTAGATTAATACAATGTAGAGTACCGTTTTCTTTCCATTTTTTTACAAAATAAACATCCTCTAAAATGGGTACGGGCATAAAACCTCCCATGTCGGAAAAATCTTTTTTGCGCATAAAAAAGCCTTGGTCACCGTAAGGATAATGCTTTGCTCTAAAGTTAGTGCAATATGTTAATAACTTACTGCCCCAAAAATCATTATCAACGGAAAAATTAAAATATCCTAATACATTACGGTCAGAATGATTTTCTAAGCATTGGCGTATTTCTCTATCCCAGTTCAAGGGTAATTGTGAATCGGCATGTAAGAAAAGTAAAATATCTCCTGTAGCTTGC
>CAYJDL010000088.1:0-5347 GCA_964368885.1 uncultured Desulfovibrionaceae bacterium
ACAAAACTAAATATTGGATATCTAAGACTTGTCATTTCAACCATCGCATCGCTCATATACTTTGCTCCCTTTTCCAGATTTGGAATGTTCTCTAAAGCATTTGCAGCAAATAAATTATTCATAAAATTATGTTCGCTATGCTCTGAAGAATAATTAATAAAATCATTATCTTCTTTGTACTCTGATAGCATTAAGTATTCTTCTATTAAAATACTATTAAAAAAAGCTATAAGGCAGCAATGTATAAAATCACCTAAGTAAAAATTATTCTTAAATTTTTTAGTTATTACTTTAAGAGCTGAAGAAAAACGTGTCATAATACGAAAGCAAAATGTTGCAGGAAGTTCAAAACTTATATGCAACAATAAATTTTTCCATTCCAGTAACAATGCTACCCATGGGTCAAAAAATTTAAACATCTCATGATTGCTGTCAATTTCTTCTATAGTAAAAGGATTTTCAGTAATATTTAATATATTTTTAGATTGGTCGAGATCCTTTAAAAAATTACCAGTTTTCGTAGCATAAATAGTTTGTATATTAAATGATTTGTGCAACAAAAAAATAATATCTTTTTTCTCTTCACAATTAATAATATCTCCAATTAATGACAATAAAGATAAAGCAGAAAAAATTGTTTTAGACTCATTACCAAAGCGAAGAGTAAACATTCCAAGATAAAAAATACGATTTTGCCACGATAAAATACGTTCTTTCGCACTATTTAGTGTATTTACATAATCACTTAATGTTCTATGTTCAATTTGTGAAGAACCAATAAAATCTTTTATTGGTTCAAATGGACTGCCTTTGCTTTTTGTCCTTATAACTTTCTGAACATTTCTTATATTTTTGCTATCAGCGATATTAGACAAAGCAACTGTACCTAATTGTACAAAATGCCGATTTTTAAACCCACTGTCCCATAATTTTGCTGAAATATGATTTACAATAACAATTAAACTCTCCTCTTTTTCTAAACAAAAATAGGAACTTAATTGTACAAATCTTTTTTCGTCTAAACTAGAAGGGTCCCTAATTAATACTTCTCGCAACAAACATGCTTTAAAAAGATAAATAAAAAATATTATTTTATTTTTTTTCACTGCTTGCACAAAGTTAATATGCAATGTCAATAATGCTTCATTTATATCTGTTTGCACATACGAAGGTAATAAATCCAATCCGGATGGTGTTAATTCATTAAATAAAATATTCTTTATTAGTCTTGTAACACCATGAGAAGATTTTAGGTCATCTTGCAAAGTAAAGGGGGAAAATCCAAAATGGTTAAGTGACATAAAGAAAATTTCACAGAAGCGATATGCACATTCTGTCGCATTTATTCCTTTTTCACCAATTAAATCAATATAGTAGTCTGATGATAAATTAGAATCCTCTAAATCTTTAATTATTTTTCTTTCAAATAAGGCATCAAGAATCTGAACAACTGTGCGAATTGGTTTATTTAGCATAGTTTCACAAAATAATCTTTTTTCTGACTCATTGTGACAACCTAAATCTGCGAAAAATGTATTCAATAATGTAATTATTGATATAGGTTGCAAGGGATCATACTTAATTATCTTGATATACTTTAATACATCGTCTTCTGTCATAGCTGTTTGTAATAAAACATCTTCCTTAAAACTTCCGAGACGAATACGTACATTGGAGCGTAATATTTTCAATAAATATTGATCTGTAAGACCATCAATAAGCCTTTCCAAAGTTCTGTTAAAGGGTGAAGAATTATCTTTTAAAGCATTAACATTTTTTTGGTGAATAATAGCTGCAAATAAATCCATATCACCGGATATAATGACAATAAGCTGCGGAGTTGTAAAATAGCGGCGAAGAACCTCAAGGACATGCCAGCCAATGGCAGGGCGGGTATCTGTATCATCAAGCGCCAGTACAAAGGCTTCTTTACCAAGTATTTTTAAAGCACTATCAACAATTTTATGAAATTCTCTTTCAAGGTCCATGCTGTGTTGGATACTGCTCATATCATTTTGCAATAAAAACTCCGGATCCTCCCAGCGAGACCCCGAACTTTCAGCAGTTCCAAATTCTTCACGCACCTCACCTACGGCCTTGAGACCTTTTGCTAACTTACTTAAATCTTTTTGCCATCTGTCAAGACTGCATCCATCGCTTTCACCATAACAATTATGTGTGTTTTTACTACGAGTGTGTGCAGAGATTTTTTTCCAAATCTGACTTAGTACTGCATGGAGCAAATGTTCTCGACAAGCAAAAAGCGTCGGATCCATAATATCTAAAACACAAAGTTGACTTACATCAATCCGAGGAGCATCAATTTTTTGTGCAAAATTCTTAAATTCCATTTCATCATTGAGTAAATTTAAAGAAGATAGAAGAAATGTTGTTTTTCCAGTACCTCTTTTTCCATGCACTGTAATAACGTCATGAATGCGGTCGTAAACTATGGTATTTTTGAAATGATACAAATTGATCTTGAAATCAGATATTTTATTCAACGTTTGGGATATATATTTTAACAATTGAACATATTGTTTTTTTTGGAAAAAATAGTCTGAGTTTAGCGCATGCGCTCTATTTGATTTTAAAAGATCAATTGTTATAGTTTTATTTGGTTTTTTGTTTTTTGGGGTAGTGATTACATAGCTCATGACTTTCCTCCATATGAAATATTATATTTCATATATCACATATATTATAAAAAAGCAATGCCATTTAGCTATACAATTAGTTTTTTAAAAAAAACGATATCAACCATTAAAATATAAGATTTTAAAAGAAAAGATGATTTGATATTTTTCTTAGGAAAGTTTTTTAAAAGTAAAATCAAAAGAACAGAAAAATAATAATAGGCAAGGTCAAAATAGATAAAGCTGTACTAAGCAAAATACCATTAGCGCAGCCATTGACTAAAGCCTTATGTTTTAAGGCAATAATATGACAACTCACCCCTACCGGCATAGCGCATAAAATGGTAATTGTCGCAAGTCCGATTCCTTGTATACCACAAGCTTTGCCAAATATAAAGGCTAATAATGGCAACAAGAGTAATTTGCCAATTATAATTATTATTTGTTCGAGCCAATCAATATTTATACCGTATTTCCAGTCACTTAATTGAACATAAAGCACCATTCCCGTACAAAAAAGAGCGCAAGGTGAGGCAGTTGAACCAAGCATTTTGGTAATTTCTAAGACAGAATGAGGCAAGCTGATTTGACTAAACATGACAAACAATCCAAGGCATAAGCTCCAAATAGCAGGATTAGTACAAAAAGTTTTAACTAGGTTTTTCAGAAGCGAAGAAGTATTATGACCTTGTTTTTCACATAAAGCTAGGGCAACGTCCGTTAGGGCGAAAAATACCGTAGGCATTAAGGCTGTTAGAGCCGCCATGGCTTTTGCTTGCGAACTGTCGGGAAAAACTAATAAAATTATGGGAATACCCATAAAAAACACATTTGGAAAACTAATCATCACTCCGGCTAAAAGAGAATCTTTTTAGCAGCAAAAATAATGCTGTCATGACCGCTTGCGCTAAACATAAAGCCAAACCGCAACCAAGCACCGCTTGCCACGATATATGCTCAGGACGACTTGTTGCCATTAAGTAAAATAATAGCATAGGTAGTCCAAACCAATAGACAAATTGATTAAGACAAATAATGGTATCATTGGGAAGGATTTTATGCTTTTGCGCAAAAGCACCAATAAGCATAATTCCAAAAACCGGAATCAAAGTGATGATAATTGTATAAAAAGAGTCCATTTTAATTAAATAAAAAGGCTAATGGCGCAATAGACCATACTTAAGGCTAAAACAGTATTAACAATTTTAGCATATTGTGTAAACAGCGTTTTTAACAAAGTACCACCGAAAGCCCAGACCATAGTAAAAGCAAAACCTATACCGGCAAGAAGCAAGGAAAATAAAATCAGCGGCAACCACTGTCCATGATAATGCGGCAAAATATAAACTTCAAGTGATACTAAACAATAAATATAATACTTTATATTAATAAATTGAAGCACCATGCCTGTGGTAAAGGTACAAGGCGCACTATATTTTCCAATATCAGATGAGCTATAGATTTGCCACCCAAGATAAAGCATATATGCCGCACCAATAAATTGCATGGGCTTTTCAATCATTGGCAAAAAAACATGTAAGGTATTGCCAAGCAAGGTGCAAATAAGAATAATTATGCTCATCCCTGCCCAAATACCTAAATTAAAAGGTAAACTTTTTCTAATGCCCCATTTTACGCCATTTGACATAGACATTATATTATTTGGTCCGGGCGTTGCGGCAGTAACAGTTGCATAAGTCAAAAAAGAAATGGGGTCAAACATAGTTAAATTGAATCTTCCTCTAAAATTTCTATGCATCTACTAATAATATTTGCACAAGTTGTTGCAATTAAAGGTTTTGCTTCTAAAAAACCTTGTGGGGTGTTCACATCAATTCCTAAAATATCAATACATCGTCTTTTTCCAAATTCCTGCTCCAAACGCTGCATAAGAGCAATGCCTTTTTGCTTTGCAAATTTCTTTTTAGAAGCATCATGAGCGGAATTTTGACCAAATTTTAAACCCTGCACAAGCATTGCTCCTGCCATTGCTCCGCAAAGTTCACCGGCACAAAATCCACCACCAAGGGTAGAACATAAACGCTCAATATCACTTAAAGGTAAGCCTAAATCCTCACTAAAAACCATTGCCACGGCTTGAGCACAATTTGCTTCACCCTTCCTTAATTCTAATGCTTTTAATACTTTTTCTGACATCTTATTTTTCTCGTTTTAATTGTAAGTTGTTAACAAAATAAAAAAGTCCTGCGCAATTTTTTATGCAGGAAGTGTATAACTACATGACCTAAGAAAAACCAAGTTAAAAGATATTGATTGTATTTTTCACAAGCCTTTTATAGCAATATTTATTTTAATTTACATGTTATCTTATCATCCACTATAAGTCACTTACTATAATAAGGACTGAAGTATGGTTCAAATTTTCCTGTTATAACAACGATTTTTCCTTTATAAAGTCCTTCATCAAAGCATTTTATGAAGTCTTCACTGGCTTTAGAAAGATTTCCTAGAAAAAGATCTCCGCTCTTACTAGGGGGAGAAAGACTTAAAACAGCATGAGATGTTGTACCTTCTTGTTGCACACCGGGAGTGCCGGTAAAAGTGCCTTCTGCAGAATAACTGTTACTACTGCTGAACAAAAAAAGACCAAAGCATAAAAATAATTTAATTACGATTTTTTTCTTTAACATGTTTTCTCATTATATTAATAAAATGTTATTTAAAATTTCCTAAACCGTAAAAAACTTTTG
>CAYJDL010000088.1:5357-9158 GCA_964368885.1 uncultured Desulfovibrionaceae bacterium
TTGCAATAAAAATTTCATCCTAATATTTTCAACACTTACTCTATATAACACAAAACAGGCTGCTCTATTTGAACAGCCTGTCAGAAAATAAGAATCCGCCGTCTCAAAAAAATTAACTATGCAGTTTTTCCTTATCTATCAAACTCATAGGTAAAGGCGTCGCCTTCAAATTCAACATATATAAATTTTTCACGGCTAGGATTTTTACCACTGGGCTTGTTTGTTCCTAAAGCTTTAAAAGAATCATTTACTACATAAAGATCAATATCATCCTTATTACTATCTTCACCATACCAATAAAGTTCCGCTTGGTCGTTTTTTGCATAGAGATAAACGATAGTGTTATCGGAGGCAACTACAATGTCTCTGCTGCTATTTGATTCAACACTCCACCAACCTTGAGTCATCCAATCACCGGAAGTATGTTTATAATGCATGGCGACATATATTTTATGTCCTGTATTATTTTTGAAGGTTGCAGTTATTTTTGCAAATGCTTCGGTAGAAATGGAAGTTAATACAAGCATAGCCAATAAAGCAACTAATAAGCGATTTTTCATAAATGCTCCTAAATAAAAAGTTAAGTTAAACAATAAAAGTATACGTTAAAAAAGTTCTTAAAAACAATACCTTTACCACTTTCAACAAATTTCGTGTACTAAATAACATCACAAGAGTATTTAGGCAAGCAGTTAAAGTAGGCAATAACCGCATAAGAAAATTAATTACTCAGCTTTTTATATGTTTTTCAAATACCTTATTAACAATAAAGCAAAGAAGCATTGTGCCAGCAATAACAGGTAATGTGGTGCCGGTATCAAGGTTTAAAGGTATAAGCAAGCGATAGGCAATAAATCCAATAAGCCATACGCCAAGGTTGACCACAGCAAATTCTTTAGTGTGATGATCTTTTTTAAGCAAGAAGAAATTAGTGATGAGCACAGCTGCCATTGGCGCAAAAACTGAACCAATAAAATACAAAAATGACTCAAATTCTCTAATAGGTGTTAAAATAGCAAGAGCCGTACCTATAAGGCAAACCGCAATACCAACCATTTTTTCATTAAGATTTTTCCAAATACTTACAGCACTTACTCCACCGGAATAGGCATCCAAAAAAGTTCCGGCTGTGGTGGAAAAAAGAACAATAATAAGTCCTAGCAAGCCAAGACCGGATTGTAAAAGAATTTGCCCCATATCTGTTTGCGCAGTATACAAAGCAGCTCCAAGACCAATAATATACATCCACGTACTTCCAAGCAAATACACACTAACGCAAACCCTTGTGGCTTGCAGAGGATATTTGGCATTGCGAGTATAATCAGCAATAAGCGGTAGCCAAGATAGTGGCATAATTGCAGAAAGTTCAATTGCAACCCCAAAGGACATTTGCCCTGTGCCTGTATAAGGAATATCGCCTTGAAAAATACTAATACTTAGGATAATTGTAAGTAAAAAAAGCGATGACATAGCTACCATATTTATTTTACTAAAATTTTTAAGCCCAATAAAAATCCAGCATAAAACTAAGGCTCCAATCATAAGTCCCCAAGCCCAATTTCCAAGGGCTAGCAATGCATTTGCTGTGCTTATTCCGGTAGCAATCATAACTGCTGTCCAACCAATAAGTTGAACGACATTTAGGGTAGAGAAAAGTATGGACCCTTTTGCTCCAAAAGCCATTTTAACACTTTCCATGGCACTTTTTTGAGTTCTAGCTCCAATTACTCCGGCAAGATAGAATAAAAAACCTCCAATAATATGTCCAATGACAATAGCTGCAATTCCTTTCATAAGACCAAGAGGTGCTAATAAAGTTCCTGTGAGAATTTCAGCAATAGAAATTGAAGCTCCAAACCAAATAAGTGCTACTGTAAAAGTGGCAGTTTTGGGACTTGACATGGAAAATCCTTTTAATAAAGTTAAAATGTTAATAAAAGATGTTTTATTTTTTTCTCGGAAAAAACTTTCATTAGATTTTTTCTTACAAAAAAATCTTTTGCTTCAAAGTAACTATAGAAATTTGAAAGAATAGATAAAAGAAAGTTTTTTTGGATGGGTCGGTAATAACGTAAGGGAAAACTTTCTGTGAACAAAAAGTTTTCCCCAAAAAAATCAAAATGAATAAGTCAGCGTGTCCTTAAGTATATTGCGGCTCAATTTCCTTTACAATTTGAAAGCCTTTCATAGCTTTTACAGTTGCACCTAAGCCATAGTATTTGGTGACTCCGGCAATAGTGCAAGGCAATAAATCTTCCACATCTGTATTAAGCACCAAAACATCACCAATTTGCATGCGCAGTAATTGATTACCGGTAATTTGAGTTTGCCCAAAATGAATTTTAAACTCTACCGGCGTTTCCATAAGCCTTTCTTTTAAACGTGCCACCCACGCATGGTCGACTTCCAAGCGTTCAGTTTGAAAACTAGCATGTAATTTAGAACGAATAGGCTCAATGGTAGCATATGGTAAACAAATAACCATAGAACCAATGGTATTGTCAAGCTCTACCTCAAAGGTTATAACTACAACCACGTCCGAAGGCGGTACAATGGCGGCAAATTGAGGATTGATTTCAGAGCGCACCATTTCAAATTTTACATCGTGTACCGGTCGCCATGATTCTTCCAAGGTTTCTAAGGATAAACGGATAATCTTATCCACCACAGCTTGCTCAATGCGAGTAAACTCACGTCCTTCAACCTTTGGAGTTGAACCTGCTCCGCCAAAGAAATTTTCTACAAGGGCAAAAACAAGGCGCGAATCCACAACAATAATTGCATTACCTCGCAGAGGATCCATCTTAAAAATATTAATACTGGTGGGAACCGGTAAGGATCTTATAAATTCGCCAAACTTTGCCATATCAATAGAAATAGGATTTAATTCTACACGTTTACGCAATGCATTGGAAAGGGCATTGGTACATAATCTAGCAAAGCGATCATTGACAATTTCAAGAACAGGCATTCGTCCACGAATGATACGATCCTGATTGGCAAGGTCAAAAGGCACAATGCCAGTATCATCTTCCGATACATCCGTTTCACTTTCTATTTCGCCACCGGAAAGCCCACGTAACAAAGCATCTACTTCATCTTGCGCTAGTACTTTATTCATGCAACACCCTTTTGTTTTAAATGCTTTCTTTTTCTAAATGATATTGTGCCAAGGGTCAATACCGTCATGTCAATTTTTTGTTTAATTAATAGTCTGGTAAATATTATGCAAAATTTACGCCAATTTTAGTTTAACACCCTTGCGCAGATTTTAATTAAGCCCAGTGTCACATAATTATAAGCCAATAAACTGAATAAAAAATCCTTAATAGCTATATTTTTCCACGTTTTAACAATAACCAATGGTGTAATGTCTTGTATAGTAAATCAGCATTAATTGGTTTTGTTATGTGGTCATCCATGCCATAGGATAAGCTTATTTCCATATCCCCTTTCATAGCATGGGCAGACATAGCAATGATAGGTAATTTGGCATACTTTTTCTGTTCTCGAATTTTAGTCGTAGCAGTATATCCATCCATTATGGGCATTTGAATATCCATAAGAATTGCATCATAATTATTTTTGTTTAAAAGCTCTAAAGCTTCTACTCCATGATTAGCAATATCAAGAGTATAACCAACTGCTTGTAAAATTTCTTGGGCAACAATTTGGTTAATTTCATTATCCTCAACTAAGAGCAAATGTCCGCACTCAAGATTTTCATAATTTTGACCCAATGAATTTTCTTCCATTTCTCTGCTAACATTGCCTTCTACATCCATAGCAAAAATAGCTGTA
>CAYJDL010000089.1:0-2392 GCA_964368885.1 uncultured Desulfovibrionaceae bacterium
TAAGCCTTTTAAGAGCCAACCACTACGAGTGTCATTTACTCGAGCACCAGCAGCATAAATTGGGTCACCAGCAGCATCAATACCTTGGTAGGATGCAAAGTTGTCAGCACGATATGTTCCGCTATATCCGACATGACCATAGTTAAAATCTAGCTCAAAGTTCCATGCTTCGTGTTGGAACGAAACTGGAATACCTGCAAACCATACGGTTGTATAGGCGTTGTCCGCATCATTCCACGCTCCACTGCTCGTACCTCTTTGTATGCTGGCAATTGTACTGGCAGCTTGACCACCAAAATATGGTGTTATACCGGTTATTAATGAAGTCTGACTACCTAGGTTATTATAGTTTACATCACCAAAGCTACCTGGCACAGTATCATCATTATAAGTATACATACCTTCTGCTACATTACTACCAATAAAGCCTACTGATACCCATGGATTAACAGACCAATTTGGACCTTGAATAGGTACAGATAGTAAAACTATATCCAAGTTATCAAGATAATTGCTACGATTATGGGTATTATCCCATGAGTTATAAAAAGTATTGTTCGGATTGTAAGTATAATTGTCGTTATAAGGACGGAACCAAGCAAGAGTTAAGCTTGCCATTTCATTCATTTTGAAATTAGCTACAACACCGGCTACGTCATCACTTAAAATGGCAGGACCACCAGCTACATGAGGAAAGGTAGCGTCTTGAAGACCCATGCGGAAAGAAAGATTTGTGTTAGGCACAAACCAGTCAAGGTAAGCACGTTTGACTTTTACTTGAATACCATCAGTTCCAAGAGCACCGCCATCACCTTGGTTACCCCAAGTTTGATTGCCAATTTCAAAGAAAACAGTGGCGGAAAGGGCTTCAGAGGCTACGGCATCGATTTGTAAGCGTACACGCTGTTGAGCTTTAAAAAGGTCTTCTTGTCCTGCAGCGTTGTTATCTTGGAAGTTAGCATCAACAAAGCCAAAACCAAATATCCATTCTCCCTTGGCTTTAAAATCAATAGCGGAAGCGCCACTAGCTACACCAAAAAGCATTCCTGCTGTCAAAAGTAAAGTATAAATCTTTTTCATAATTATATCCTTTTTTGTAGTAAAGTTTTTTTTGCACTATAACTATTATACTACCGCAGTTAAGAATTAAAATTCCCTCTTGAAAAAAGTTCTGACACAAGATGAAAAAAAAAGCAAGCATTTTGTAAAGTTTTTTTTACTTTTTTTTCATCTTTTTTTATTTTAAAAGAAGATGAAATAATATTTTTATAGTTAAATATGTAATTTTATAAATATTTTTCTTAAAGTTTATATAATTAAAGATTTTCTAGAAAAAGTATAAAATTTTTACCTTATCCAATTTTTCATGTATAAAAGAAATTCTTGACAAATGTATAGTAGTTGATTAGTCAACTAAGTTATGAAAAATATAGAAATTGAACAATTTGTTAATAGTGCCATTGGGCGCTTGGTGGGGCAAAGTCATTTTTCCTTAATGCGTCATTTTGCAAATGAACTTAAAAATATCGGCTTAGATATTACAGGTGAACAATGCCGAGTACTTTTTGTTTTATTTTTAGAGGATGACCGTACACAACAGGAAATTTCAACATTTTTATATCAAGAAAAATCCAGCACTAGTCGCTTAGTGCACTCCCTTGAAGAAAAGGGATATGTACAAAGAAAGCAGGATATATTAGACGAAAGACAAAAGCGAGTTGTACTTACTGATAAGAGTCGCAATATTGAAAAACTTTGTCTGCAGTGCGCTCAAGACACACAATCTGCAATAGAAAGTAAGTTTACAAAAGAAGAGTGGAATACACTTATGTTTTTATTACAAAAACTTACTAAAGAATCTCGTGCCTTATAAATTGTATAAAGTAATGGTTGCACAATTTTTCAAAGCGTTTTAGAGTGTCTCACATTTTACAAAGGACGTTTACACAATTTCTTAATAAACACTGTTTGAAATTTATCCTTATTATTATACTAGGGATTATACGGGAGTTAAATATGAATAAAAAGTATACTTATGTCACTTTATGCTTCACTTTTTCGGCGATGTTGTTTTTATCAGCATGCTTAAAAGAGGAAGAAAAAGGCAAACCTCAGGGGCCTGGGGCAATGCCTCCGCCATTAGTTTCTGTCCTTGAAATTAAAGCCGCTGACCACCCATATCAAATGAATTTTCAGGCCGTAACTCAAGGTTCAAGAGCTGTTGAGGTGCGGGCACGTATTCAAGCTTTAATTAAAGAAAGAACATATATTGAAGGTGAGCACGTTAAGGCCGGACAAATTCTTTTCCAGTTGGAAAGGGATGAATATGAAGCCAGAATGAATCAATCTAAGGCTCAATATGAGCAAGCCGAAAGAGAATGGAATCGCATTC
>CAYJDL010000089.1:2402-9063 GCA_964368885.1 uncultured Desulfovibrionaceae bacterium
CTGTTAGCCAAAAAGAGCGAGATAATGCATTAGCAGCACTTGCCACAACTCAAGCAGCTTTGCGTCTTGCGCAAATTAACCTTGATTACTGTCAAGTTAAAGCTCCTGTTTCCGGTTATACTGGTAAAGAAGAGGTCACAGCCGGAAATCTTGTTAATAATGGTACCTTAATGACTTCTATTAACCAAACTGACCCATTATTTGTAAACTTCTCCTTTCCCGGAACAACTTTTTTGCGTAATCAACGATTAGCACTTGAGGGACGTTTAGAAATACCTGAGAATAATACTTATAAAGCTAAAATTCGTCTTCTTGACGGTAGCATGTATCCAACTGACGGTAAAGTAACCTTTGTTGACTCTCAAGTTGATCAATCTACCGGAGTTGTAAAATCAAGAGCAGAATTTCCAAACGCTAATGATGCTGTTTTCCCCGGTCAATATGTACGTATCTTCTTGGATGGTGCTGTTTTGAAAAACGCCATCTTGGTTCCTCAGCGTGCTGTACGTAATACAGCCAAGGGTGCCATTGTCATGGTTGTTGATGATAAAAATATAGTATCAGCACGCCCCATTCAAGTTGAAATGAATGTTGAACAAATGTATTTATTAAAAGCTGGTCTGAAATCAGGTGAGCGTATTATTGTAGATGGACTAATGAAAGCTAGGGAAGGTCAGCCTGTAACCATTCAGGGTCAAAAGCCTGTCGGCGGACAAGGTCAGCCAAATTCTCAAAAGCCTCAAAGTCCGGGTGCTGAGCAAGTTAAACCAGCAGATGCAAAGCCAGCCCCTGAGGCTAAAACTACACCCGAAGCAAAAGCACCTATTGATTCAGACAAAAACACTGAAGTGAAAACTAATGACGCTCCTGCTTCGAGCGACAATGCACCTAAAAATTCATAAGGTGGTATATATATATGAGTAAAAATACTACCAAACAAATACAACAATCGGAAACTTCCGCCGCTCAAGTTAATGGCGAGCAAGTCAACTTTTTTTTGCGTAGACCGATTCTGTCTACTGTTATTTCAATTATTATTACTTTAGTTGGTGCGCTAGCCATTAAAGCTTTGCCCATTGCTCAATATCCTGATCTTGTTCCACCCCAAATAAAAGTGACAGTATCTTACCCCGGTGCTTCAGCTGAAACAATTGCTTCAACCGTTGTTGCACCTCTTGAAAAAGCTATTAACGGTGTTGAAGACATGCTTTATATGACTTCTGCCTCGTCTTCCGGCTCAGGTAATGCTACTATTAACGTATTTTTTAAACTGGGAACAGATCCTGACATCGCCCTCGTAAACGTAAACAACAGAGTAAATTTGGCACAAACTCAGCTGCCAAGTGATGTGCGCCAACAAGGTGTAAGTGTAAGTAAAAGTTCTCCGGCTATGCTTTTAATCATTGCCTTAACTTCTCCCAATGGTCTATATGATGCTATCTATCTTAATAACTATTTGCAAAACAATATTGTTGATGAAGTTAAACGTTTACCCGGCGTTGGTGACTGTAGCATCTTTGGAGTTATGGATTATTCCATGCGTATTTGGATTGACCCTGATAAGCTTAGTAAATACAGTTTACAGCCAAGCGATGTAGCAAATGCCATAAGAGACCAAAACTCTCAGTTTGCCCCAGGGCGAATTGGTGCTGCTCCGGCAAATAAGGAAATTGAGCTAACATGGCAGATTGATACCAAAGGACGTTTGGTTACTCCTGAAGAATTTGGCAATATTGTAGTGCGTGCACAACCTGATGGTTCTTTCCTATATGTAAAAGACGTTGCAAGGATAGAACTTGGAGGAAAAGACTATAGTGTTGTTACGGAGTTAAATGATCAAACTGCTCGTATGGCAGGTGTTTACTTATTACCAGGTGCTAATGCTATTGAAACAGGCCGTATTGTAGAAGAAAAAGTTGCTGAATTATCAAAATTTTTTCCGGATGGTGTACATTACGATATTCCCTTTAATACCAACGTATTCGTAGAAGCGTCCATTGAAGAAGTTTTTGTAACTTTAGGCGAAGCTATGGTCTTAGTGTTTATTGTGGTTTATATGTTTTTACAAAGTTGGAGAGCAACACTTATTCCATGCTTAGCTGTTCCTGTTTCTATTATCGGAACTTTTGCCGGAATGTATGCCTTAGGATATACTATCAATACCCTAACCCTTTTCGGGATGGTTTTAGCTATTGGTATTGTTGTTGACGATGCTATTGTTGTTCTTGAAAACGTTGAACGCATAATACGTACCGAGCATAAATCTGCTAAGGAAGCTACTAATAAGGCAATGAAAGAAGTAACCGGACCGGTTATTGCTATTGTTTTAGTACTTTGTGCAGTTTTTGTGCCTGTTTCCTTCATGGGTGGTCTTGCCGGTGAAATGTATAAGCAATTTGCTATTACCATTTCTGTATCCGTTATTCTTTCTGGCATTGTGGCTTTAACCTTAACTCCGGCTCTGTGCGGTTTAATGTTAAAACCTCATGCTCCGGGACACAAAGACCCCTTTGTCTTTAGGTGGTTTAATAATTGGTTTGCAAGGGTTACCCATCGTTATGTACGCATTGTTCGTATGGTGAAAAACTCTTTTTTCATCTCCATGGTTCTTTTTATAGCAATGATTGTTGGGGTTGGTTATCTATTTAAGATAGTGCCAACAGGGCTTGTACCCAATGAGGATCAAGGGTATTTTATGGGTGTGTCTATGTCAGTGGATGGCAGTGCCCTATCATCAACAGAAAAAACCTTGGACGTTATAGAAAAACAAATGCTAGCCAATCCTGCTGTGGATAATATTGTATCCATTGCAGGTCTTGACTTTTCATCTTTTAGTGGAAAAAGTAATTATAGTACTTTCTTTGTTGTATTAAAAGACTGGAAAGAACGTCAAAGCCCAAAAGCAAGCCCTTTCGCCTTAACTCAGCAAGCTTTTATAATAGGTATGGGCATTCCTAGGTCCTTGGTTGTTGCCTTCGAACCTCCACCAATTTCCGGCATGAGTAATACAGGTGGTTTTGACGCTTTTATTCAAAGCCGTGGAGGCGGATCTTTAGATGACTTAGATAAATGGACTAAGAAATTAGTTGCAGCATTGGAAAAACGACCTGAATTTGCTCGCATACAAAATTATTTTTCTGCATCTGCTCCACAATATTATGCAAATCTTGATAGGGAAAGGGCACTTGCGCAAGGTGTGAGCATTTCTTCTATTTTCTCTGTCATGCAAGGTACATTTGGTACGACCTATATTAATGATTTTAACTATATTGGACGTACCTTCCAAGTGCTTATGCAAGCTGATCAAGGTTATCGCATGCTTCCCGAAACCCTTGCAGACATGACTGTGCGCAATGATAAAGGTGAAATGATACCTTTAAATACCTTAATCACCCTAGAAAGGCGTGTTGCACCCGAAGTAGTTGAGCGTTACAACGCTTTTCCAGCAGCACACCTTAACGGTACTCCTGTACCAGGCGTTGCTTCCGGAACCATGTTAGCAATTGTTGAAGAAGAAGCTGCAAAAATATTACCCTCTGATTATGCTCTTGGTTGGGCAGGAACTTCATTGCAAGAGAAATTAGCCTCTGCTGATACAACAACTATCTTCATATTAGCCTTGGTGATGGTTTTCCTTATTCTTGCCGCTCAATATGAAAGCTGGACTCTTCCAGTTGCTGTTCTAACTGCTGTACCTTTTGGAGTTTTTGGGGCTATTGTTGCCACTTGGATGCGAGACTTAACCAATGATGTATATTTCCAAGTTGCTTTAATTACCTTGGTGGGACTTGCGGCAAAAAATGCTATTTTGATTGTTGAATTTGCCGTAGAAGCTTGGCGTGGAGGGCGTAGTTTAGACGTTGCGGCTATGCACGCTTCAAGATTACGCTTTAGACCAATTATCATGACTTCATTAGCCTTTATTATGGGTTGCGTACCCTTGGCAATCAGCACTGGTGCTGGTGCAAATAGCCGTCATGCCATTGGTACCGCTGTTATTGGAGGCATGGTTGCCGCAACTTGTATTGCAACTTTATTTGTGCCTTTCTTTTTTAAGAAAATTATGCAATTTTCTCTTTGGGTGCAGGGTAAAAAAGATCCTCATGCTCTAGACAGTAATAAAGAAAAGGAAGACCAAGAATTACAACTTTCACTTAAGGATCACAAGGAAGAAATCTAATGTTCACAGTTAAAAAGGTAAAACAGAGCATTTTAGTCATCTTATGTATGACTATGCTCTCGGCATGTTCTTTTGCTCCGCCATATGAACAACCAAAAATGACCATGCCCGAACAATGGCTAAAAGTACAACTTTCAGCAGCTCCACTTGAACAAGATTGGTGGACACGCTTTGATGATCCTGTACTTACGGCTTTAATTGAAGAAGCTTTGAAAAACAATCAAGACATTGCTGCCTCTTTAGCAAGTGTTGATAGTGCTGCTTCTAAAATTGGTCAAGCTCGTGCTTCATTATTTCCAAGCTTAACTTTATCAGCTTCAAGTACGCGCAATTATGGTTCAACTGTAGGTCCGAATCAAAGTCAAAGTCAATTTGAAAGCGGTATGTTACAACGCTCTCAAGCAACTACAAGTATAGGCTTTGCCGCCGCTTGGGAATTAGACTTATGGGGTAAATATCGTAACGCTTATACTGGACTTACTGATATACTCTTAAGCACTAAAGTAGGTTATGAAGCATTGCGTCTTTCTATATCCGGTCAAGTTGCGCAAGCCTACTTTACTATGCTAGCATTAGATATGCAAATTTCAACAGCAAAACGTACACTCAAATCACGTCGTGATGCGCTTGGTATTTATACTGTACGCTTTAAACAAGGTGATATTACAGAACTTGACTGGTTAAGAGCCGAAAGTGAAATGGAACTTGCTAAAGCTTCCATGTTACAAACAACAGTACAAAGAGATGAAGCAGAAGCCGCTCTTGCAGTCTTAGTTGGGCGTTCACCTAAAGCCATCTTGCAAGGCAGTATAGACAGGGGTCGCTCTATTGGCAAAATGCCAGCACCGCCTGTTGTACCTTCAGGTTTACCAACGGAGCTGCTCTTAAAAAGACCGGACATTCGTGCCGCTGAATATACCATTATGGCATATAATGCTAATATTGGCGTAGCTAAAGCTGACCTTTTCCCATCTATTAGCATCAATGCAGCTCTTGGTTCTCTGACTGCTAATATTGCTAATTTTATGGGCGAACCTTCGACAACTGCTTCCTATGGTGCCGCTTTAAACTTCCCTATTCTTGATTTTGGGCGTCGTTGGTATGCCATTGATGATGCAGAAGCTCTTAAACGTCAATCCATAGCCCTTTACCGTAAAACAGTACAGGGGGCATATAGAGATGTTAGAACTGCTCTTACTGCTCAACGTGAAGCAAATGGTATATTGCGAAGCGTTCAACGACAAGTAAATAACTATCGCCGTGCAGTTGAGCTTGCTCGTTTGCAATATAACAATGGTTATGCAGATTACTTAACTGTTCTTGATACTGAACGTCAGTTATTTACAGCTGAATTACAGCTAGCTTCAGCTATGAGCTATCGCTTAAATGCTGTTGTGCGTGTATGCCTTGCACTTGGTGGGGGATGGACTGAGTCTGGTCCACTTATGGGAACTGCTGCCCAAACTGCTAAAAGACAACGTGAACAAAAAGGAACAGCGCAACCTACTCTAAACTCTCGTGAAGAACAAAGAGCTAGGGAAGAAGAACGCAATAATAAAACGCAGTTGCAACCAGTTCTTTCTAATCAGCAAGCACCTATGAGAAGATTGCACAGATAAGATTGCACAGACAGTTAGGCTTTTATATTTTTCTAGGGGAACTTATTGTTTCCCCTAGAAATTTTCATACGCTTAGCATTTTGTGCTTAGTCAGAATTTGAAAGTACCACAAAACTAGAATTACAAAAAAAATCCCCAAGGTTAAACTTGAGGATTTTTTATTTCTAGCATGTCATCATACAACTACCGCAAGATTGTCATAATTCACACAATACGGCGTTATAAAAATTTTAAGCATTAACCAGCATTTGCATAGCCTGCATGGATTGCTCTAAAGTTTGCAATTCGTTAACATCTTGCTGTAAAAAGCTATTGATATGAGGAATTTTTGCAATAGCAGCATCAATATCAGCATTAGAGCCGGGTGCATATGCACCAATGTTAATCATATCTTCTACTTTTCGATAGGTACTCATAAGGCTTGTTATTCTACGTCCAGCTAAAATATCTTGTTTTTCACAAATGTCAGTACGCAAACGACTGATAGAGCGTAAAACGTCAATGGCAGGAAAATGACCTTGGTCGGCAAGATCACGAGTAAGCACTATATGTCCATCCAAAATAGAACGTACAGCATCGGCTATTGGCTCATTAAAGTCATCACCATCTACCAAGACTGTATAAATTCCGGTTATGGTTCCAGTATGGGAACGTCCGGTTCTTTCAAGCAATTTAGGTAGCTGAGCAAAAACAGTAGGTGTATAGCCCTTGGTAGTAGGCGGTTCTCCAATGGCTAGACCCACTTCACGTGCTGCCATGGCAAAACGAGTGACTGAGTCCATCATCAATAAAACATCCTTACCCTTATCTCGAAAATATTCGGCAGTAGAGGTGGCAGCATAAGCAGCACGCATACGCACCA
>CAYJDL010000090.1:0-5699 GCA_964368885.1 uncultured Desulfovibrionaceae bacterium
TTGAGTAATAAGATCTTCAGACCAAAGTTCAGCTTTATCAAAAATTTCCATAATTACTTCTATTATACTTCATTTTAGATTTTTACCTTAAAAACAAGGTTTCAGCAAAATAATTTAACTGCCAATATCCCAGTCCAGCCCAAATTTATCATGCAAAATACGCACTGCAAGTTCTACATATTTTTCATCAATAAGGATGGTAATTTTAATTTCAGAAGTGCTAATCATCAGGATGTTAATATTTTCATCCTGCAATGCTTGAAAAGCGGACGCTGCAACACCTGAGTGATTGCGCATACCAACACCAATGGCGGATACTTTTGCAACATTTGTATCATGTAAAACACTAAGTGCGTTAATTTTATTTCGGATTATTTCACATAATTCCAGTGTTTTATTAAGGTCTTTGCGTGAAATGGTAAAGGTCATATCGGTTACGCCATCACGGCTGGTATTTTGGATAATCATATCAACCAAGACACCACCTTCGGAAAGAGGACCAAAAATTGAGGCAGCAATGCCTGGCTGGTCAGGTACACCATGCAAGGTGACTCTAGCTTGATCTTTATCGTAAGCAATACCGGAAACGAGCACGGCTTCCATTGTAGAATCCTCCAAGGTTACTAAGGTGCCAAGATTGTCAGTAAATGTTGAGCGCACCCTAACCGGAACTTTATATTTTTTTGCAAATTCAACTGAACGAATGTGTAAGACTTTAGCTCCCATGGAAGCCATTTCTAACATTTCGTCATAAGATACTTTATCCATTTTACGAGCAGAAGAGCAAATATTTGGGTCAGTTGTATAAACTCCTTCTACATCAGTATAAATTTCGCACTCAGCAGAACCAAGGGCAGCAGCAACAGCCACAGCAGAAGTGTCTGATCCACCACGACCTAGGGTTGTAATGCGCTTATCCTCGGTGCAACCTTGGAATCCGGCCACCACTAATACATCATATTCTTGGAGGTGGATATACAGCATTTGACTGTCAATGGAAAGGATACGAGCGTTACCAAATTTATCATTAGTTGTGATGGGAATTTGAAAACCTAATAAGGAACGTGCCTTAATGCCAGCATCTTTAAGTAGCATTGTGAAAAGGGATATGGAAACTTGTTCACCGGTAGATACAAGTTGATCGCATTCAGCAGGGTCAGGGCTTGATGACCATTGATCTGCAAGTGCAAGCAAGGCGTTAGTATCACCGGAGCGAGCAGAAAGCACCACGACCATCTTATAGCCTCGGTCAAGTCCGGCTATAACCTTTTCTTGCACTTGCTTCATACATTCTAAATTTGCAACGGAAGTGCCGCCAAATTTTTGTACAAGAATTTTCATGTTTTTGCCTAAAATTTTGAAAAATATAATTAATGAATTGCCTTTGCCAAATTATTTCTTATAGGAAACGATGATTTATTTTTTGGGGAAAAACTTTAAAAAGTAATATAATCATTGTTTTCCCTCATATATAGCTCTCCACTCTTTAAGCACAGCTTCAGCTTGCTCACCATGGGCAGTAGCTTTCAATAATCTGCCTTCTTCACATATTTTTAATGAAATGTCCAGATATTCTTTAGGTAGGGCATCACTAGGAAAATATTGTGCCCATTCAACAATTATAAATGTTTGTGGACAATCCAAAGCATCCCAAAGGTCTTCAGGTATAGCATATGCACAACGATATAAGTCGCAATGCAAAATTGGGGGTAGAGTAGGGTAGATATTGCAAAGCGTAAAAGATGGACTGGAAATTTCAGCCACATGACCTTTGGGTAGAGCTTGTACCAAATACCGTGTCAAAGTAGTCTTACCTGCGCCAAGGTCTCCATGGAGGAAAATAGCCTTAATAGGTAAGGATATTTTTTTCTCTATATGCTTATTTTTTGAATTATTGTTCAAGATTTTAGCTAAATGCACAATTTGTAAATGCATTTCATGCTCATTGCTAAAAGATGCATTAAATGAGAGGTTTAAAGTATTCATATTCATCATCTTGTTTGGCACACATTTTTTGCATTGCACAAGGAAGTAAGCTGGCTAAATCCGATGCTAAATGTCCACGCCAAGGGAAAGCTTCTTGGGCTAATTTTCCGGCTAAGGCATGTAAACTTGCGCCTAAAGCTAAAAGTGTAATACTGTCAATATTGTTGTAGCGAGCTAAACATGTAGCAACGCAACCTGTAAGTACATCACCCGAACCGGCTATGGCTAAGGCTAAAATGTCATGAGGCAAGATGTAAGTGGGACTCTTGCTGTTTTTAATGAGTGTTCCTGCACCTTTTAAAAGCCATGCGCAAGGGGCTAAAGTGGAAAGTTGAGCGATGGCTTTAAATCTATTGGCTTGAATATCCTTGGAATCATTATTTAAAAAACGAGCAGCCTCACCCGGGTGTGGAGTAAGAATATCATCTTCCCTTAGGTAATTTAGTAAATCTTTATGTCTTGCCAATAAAGTTAAGGCATCGGCGTCAAAAACAGTGCGAGGACGATTTTTATGTTTAAGTAAGGCAAAAAGAAAAGCCAAAGCATTATCATCAGTACCCATGCCCGGACCAATTGCTATGGTATGTACAGCGGATATTTTTTGCACAAGATTAGATGGCAAAGTTTCCGGCCATAAACTTTGATGCGGATTTTGAGTTTCGGATGTGCCCAATATGGATATGTTTAGGGGTAAAGTCATTATATTAGGGTTATTAGCTTTAATCTCAGAACATAAGCCATAAGGTGCGCCAATAGTAACAAGGCCGGCACCAGTATGCAAAGCTGCAAGAGCACTTAAGTGCGCCGCACCAGTAAGGCCTTGTGATCCGCCAAGTACCAGAACATGTCCCCAAAAGTTTTTATGACTTTCTTTTGATTGAACATGCTTATTAAATTGAATTATTGTAGTGTTACAATGGGGTGACTTAGGATTAAGTAAACATCCTAAGTCTTTTTCCTGTATTAAACGATAGCTTGGCTTATATTTTTCTTGAACTTGATGTGGAATACCAATTGGATGCACAAAAAGGTCACCTGTAAATTCTTGCGCTTTTGGTAAAACTAAACTTGGCTTGGCAGCAGCAAAGCAAATTGTCGCATGAGCCTTTACCGCTAAAATTTCGGTCGATTGGTGCACTGAATAGTCAGAAGGGTAACCGCTTGGAATATCTAATGCATAAATAAAAGATTGCGAGCGTTGACTATTAATATAATTTATATAATCAATAAATTGCGGGCGTAAGCTTCCTTCAAAACCAGTACCCAAAAGTCCATCAACAATAATTTGAGCTTTATTCCAAGGGCTTGGTAGAACACTTTGCCAATTGCCTGGTAAACTGTCTGATAAACTGTCTGGTAAAAGCTTAAAAGGCACTTGGCAAGCCGTGGCTATGTGAATATGCTCTTTTGCAGGATCGTTATAATCTTCTAATTTTTTGGTGTGCAAGACCAAGGGGAAGGCTTGTAAGTCCTGTAAATGACGTGCAAGACATGCCGCATCACCACCATTATTCCCAGATCCCATAAAGAGTAAAATATATTTACCCCTAAATGAGCCTGTAATTTTTTGTAAAACATGCAAAGCCGCTCTGGAGGCATTTTCCATAAGCATACTTTGTGAAATACCATAATCTAAAGATTTAGCGTCCCATTGGCGCATTTGTTCAGCTGTAGGAAGGGGGGAAGTAAGGGATGATAGTAAATTCATATTTTTTCCAAAATGACCACGGCATGAGCAAGACCTCTTTCGTGGCTTAAACTAATATGGCTACAAGTTGCGCCAAGTTCATGAAATTTTTTTAAGGCATTAGCATGAAAGAAAAGTTGTGGTTGACCTGAAGGAAGATTAATAATACTAATATCATGCCAAGTTATACCTTGGCTAAAGCCTGTACCAAGAGCTTTAACGGCAGCTTCCTTAGCGGCAAAACGTGCTGCAATTTTGTGGGCTTTAAGATTGCTTGATGAACATTGTAAATTGTCAATTTCTTGAGGACTAAGGATTTTTTGAACAAAGCGCATCCCAAAGCGTACACAAGATCGCTCAATACGTGCGATTTCTACTATATCAGAACCTAAACCACAAATCATTTACTGCACCATGTTAAAAAATATTAGTTAAGGAAACGCTGATTTTTTGGGAAATTTTAACAATCAAAAAGGTTTATCATCTTAAAAAATCATTAATAAATGTTTGTTAAAACAATTTGAAATACTATTGTTTTAATCTCCGCCGCCTCCATCGCCGCCTCCATCGCCGCCACCATCACTGCCGCCACCATCATTGTCTTTACTGCTATCGTTGTCGCTACCATCATGACTATCTTTACTACTATCATTGTCGGCCCAATAATTTTTTGAACCTATGTTAAAATAATTAAGAATTGCATCGTAAAATTTGTAAAAAAGATGGTAAAGCAGAACAACAATAAGTAGTCCTGTAGATTTCACTGACGTTTTTTCAACAAATAGTTCTATAATCGGTTCAATACATACGACAACAAATACAATTAGTCCTAAAAAAACACCAAGAAGTAACCAGCCAGATTTTTTTCTTTTCATAATACTCTCTGAGGGAAATGCTGATTAAATCATTTCTTGCGGGGAAAAATTTTCGTTTTCACACAATCTTTCCCCCAAAAAAAGAGCAAGTCAGTGTTGTTTAATTATCTTCTTTTCTGCCAACACAAAAATATGCAAAACCCTTTTGACCTACATGCTGAGGATTATATAGATTGCGTCCGTCAAAAATAATTGGTGCGGATAATGAATCTTTAATACGCTCAAAGTCGGGATTGCGGAATTGATTCCATTCGGTTACTACCATGAGCACATCGGCATTTTTGCAAGCGTCATATTGGCTATCAACAATATCAACTAAGGGATTCTCTTTATAAAGTTTTTTGGCATTTTCTGCGGCGACAGGGTCAAAAGCTTGCACTTTCATTCCGGCATCATTAAGATCCTTTATGATGGTAAGCGCAGCTGATTCACGTAAATCATCAGTATTTGCTTTAAAAGCAAGACCCCATAATGCAAGAGTTTTTCCCTTGACTCCACCTTGAGGCGCAAAATATTCTATAAGTCGCTTTGCCATGCTTTTCTTTTGTCTGGCATTTACACTTTCAACAGCATTAAGTAATTCCGGAATAACCGAAGCTTGATTGGCAGTATGAATTAAGGCTTTAACATCTTTAGGAAAGCAAGAACCACCATAACCAACACCAGGATAAATAAATTGATAACCAATTCGAGAATCTGTGCCAATTCCTGAGCGAACATCACGCACATCTGCTCCGACTTGTTCACATATGGTCGCAATTTCATTGATAAAGGAAATTTTAGTAGCTAGCATACAATTGGATGCATACTTGGTCATTTCTGCACTGCGCACACCCATAATTAAAATTTTTCCATGATTACGAGTAAAAGGTGCGTATAATTCCCGCATTACATCAGCTACTTTAGCAGAGGAGGTGCCTATAATCACACGATCAGGCTTCATAAAATCTAAAATCGCCTCACCTTCTTTTAAAAATTCAGGATTTGATATGACCTCAAAATCAATGCTGGTTTGACGCAAAACAAGGGATTGCTCAACAAGAGCGTAAACCCTATCAGCCGTACCTACTGGAACTGTGGATTTATTTACTATAATAAGTTCATTTTGCATATAACGACCTATGTCGCTGGCAACTTGATCCACATAGCTT
>CAYJDL010000090.1:5709-9031 GCA_964368885.1 uncultured Desulfovibrionaceae bacterium
TACCAACGCATATAAATACCAACTCGGCATTTTGTAAGGCTTCTTCTAAAGAAGTGCTAAATTTTAAACGTTCATCGGCATAATTTTTTTTGACCATATTTTCAAGTCCAGCTTCAAAAATATGAATTGAACCTGTTTTTAACTTATCAATCACTTGTTCATTTACATCCACACAAGTAACATTATTACCCATTTCAGCAAAACATGCTGCTGATACAAGACCTACATAACCAGTTCCTACAACACAAATATTCATTTTTTCCTCATTATTTAAAATAAACGCTGATTTATTATTTTTTTCGTAAATGGTATTTTTTGTTTTTAGCTTGAAACGCCAGCGATTATGGAATTGCCCACCGCCTAAGATGGAAGCTACACTTTTTAGCTTGCGTTGGTCAAGAGCTAGGTTAGAGTATTAATATTTTGGCTCTTTCATTAAGTTGTGTCACTGCTTTTCACATTTAATATATTTAATATGATTATATTAAATTAATGATTTACGATAAAAAAATAAAGCAAAATTGAAAACTTGACTTTTTATGGAAAACAGGTAATATTTTAAACTAAGTTTGTCGATAGTGTTGCTATCAGGTCATTGTGCATTGTAATCATAAACAGCTGAGTATACTTCATAAATATATAAAGAATTTATTTATCGAATATTCATGAAGATATGCTTATGAAGGCTGGGTCAGCGTAAACTTTTCTGTCATCACCTGTTTTCAGTGTGATAGTATTATTGTTTTGCAAAAGTCTCAAGTTTAATTATTTCGCTTAAATTCATCAATTATCTGAAACGAAAGAATTTTTCCTAAGAAAAAAATAATAAATCAGCGTTTCCTTAACATAAAAAAGAGGGGCATCATGCAAGAGCAAGCTTTGCAAGATTGGATGAAAGAGTTAGAAAATGCATCACAAAAGGTCAAAGAAGATGCTGTAAAGCGTTTGCGAAAAATGTCTGGCAATGCCTTTGTACAAAAAGACTATGCTTTGACTTTACACCTTACCGCTCTTGCAAAAAGCTTGCGAGTGCCTTGTGAGGGTGTAGACCAATTGCGTGGTCTTGCTTTTGTCCACATAGGTGACCTTTCAGGGGCGCAAGAAGCCTTAAAAGAAGAGTTACGCTGGTTTCCTCAAAATGCAACGGCAAAGGATGTCCTGGATTCTTTGTCGCAACATATTCCACCTCCTCATATTCAAGGTGATGAATTTAAACGATTATATTCCATTATAAATGCATATACTATGGTGGGAGTGCATCGCCTTGAAACTCTTTATTATCATGCTAAAGAAATATGCAAACAAGAAATTAACGGGAATTTTGTGGAATGCGGTGTAGCTGGCGGTGGCACTAGTGGGTTATTAGCCGCTGTATTGAAAGAATACGACAGCACAGGGCGCAAACTTTTTGCTTGCGATAGTTATAGTGGAATGCCTCCATCGGATGAAAACGATATGTATAATGGAATACAAGCAGAGCAAAGTAATTGGGGGACAGGCACATGTGCAGCACCGGAATCTTCCGTGCTCTCCTTATGTCAAAAATTGGGAGCCGAAGATAGGCTTATCACTGTTAAAGGTTATTTTTGCGACACTTTACCCATATGGAAAGAGCAAATGGGAGCTATTGCTTTTTTGCATATGGACGGGGATTGGTACTCTTCTACTCGTGACATTTTAGTTAATCTTTACGATAGATTAGTGCCTGGTGCCTTTGTGCAAATTGATGATTATGGTCATTGGGATGGATGTCGAAAAGCTGTACATGAATTTGAACAAGAACGTGGGCTACATTTTGAGTTGCATAAATGCGACGGAACTGGGGTATGGTTTAGGAAGTAATATGCTGTAACAGTTAAAGGCGAAAGATGCTAACTTTGCAAAATGAAAAATGCGCATTAACGCTTTTTAGCAAATTGTAATTTATATTTTTATTGAAAATGAAGCGAATTTTATTTTAAATATTAAAGTATTTTTAATATCAATTGTAAAATGTATAAATATGGAAATATAATGAAAGAAATTAATAGCGCAACACATAAAAAAAAGAACTTACGTATATTACAATTAACAACAATGTATACTCCATATATGAACGAGCTATACAGCAAAAACAGTGAATTAAAACAGCAAAAATATATTGAGCAGTTGAATTTTATTATAAGAGATGGCTATAATGCAATACATCTTTTTACGCCTTACCTTTTTGGTTGTGAAACATTGCTTGTTTTTGCTAATTGTACATTTCTTCAGTCAAAATGGTATGAAGAAAATTATACTGGAAATGATAAATATGAACATCGAACTTTGAACGAAATTGAGCTAGCACGTTTACAAATTGAAATATTTCGTCCTGATGTTCTATATATTGCCCCAAGCTTACAATACGATGGACGTTTTATAAGGTCTTTAAAATTTCGTCCACCTTGTATTATAGGTTGGCACGCTGCAAATCTTCCTTTAACAACTGATTGGCATGGATTTGATGCTATTGCATCAGGTTTACCAAAACTTTTAGAAGTTGCTAAAAGTTTAGGCGCTTCGCAAGGTATTTTGTTTAATCCCTACATGCCCGACTGGATACCGAAATGTCTTGGCGAAGTAGAGAAAGATATTGATGTTGTATTTGCAGGAAGCTTTATGCCCGGAATACATGATGAAAGGAAGTTGTTTATGGAAAAGGTGGCTGAGGCTGCTTTGTCTTTTGGCTTCAGCTTAGCTATTTATGTCGATTGTGACCCTCTTTTCGTAAAAGAAACTATGCGCCCTTTTATAAAACCGGCTGTTTTTGGTTTTGATATGTATAAAGCTTTGTCTCGTGGGCGTATTGTCATAGATAAGAATGTAGATTGCTACGCTTTATTGCCAAATGGTGAAAAAATGATGAATTTGCTGGAAAATGAAAATATAAAAATGCGTCTTTTTGAAGCGACAGCATCTGGGGCTTTGTTGCTAACAGATGCGGCATCTGGTTTGCGTCGATATTTCGAGGATGGAAAAGAAGTTGTAACTCATACAAGCGTTGAAGACGCCATTGATAAAATAAATTATTATTTAAATAATGAAAATGAACGACTTGCTATTTCCAAATCTGGTAAAGAACGTTGCCGGACAGAGTGGAACACGAAAAAAGGTGCTCAAATGTTTTTAGAGATTGCACAAAGTATTATTTCCCAAAAAAACAATAAAAAAGAACAGACAAATATTTAACTAAACAAATTGTACTAGATCAAAATTTTTTTAGGAAAAAGAGTAAATGCATATAAATTTATATTTTCTTGTGTGATTTTTTCATCAAGTTGTAAAAGGTGCTTTAATAAAG
>CAYJDL010000091.1:0-8881 GCA_964368885.1 uncultured Desulfovibrionaceae bacterium
GACCTTGAGCAATTCGAATTAGATGTAAGATAGTTAAATTTAAATCACGACACATACGACGAATTTGTCTATTAATACCTTGAGTTAAAATTAATTCAAGTAGGGTAGAGCGGTCATATTTTTGTAAAATACGAGCCTTAATTGGTGCTAATTTTTCACCTTCTTCTAAATTCATACCACTTTGCATAATCTGAAGTTGAGCATTGCTTACAGGTTCACGTACATAAACATGATATGTTTTAGGTAGGTGATAACGTGGATGAGCAAGCTTTTGTGCAAAAAGCCCATCGTCTGTAAGTAGTAATAATCCCTCAGAAAAATAATCCAATCGCCCAATAGTAAATAGCCGCTTTTCTTGCCATTGCCTTGGCAAAATATCAAAAATTGTTTGACGACCTTCAGGGTCATGCGCTGTGCACAATGTTTGTATGGGCTTATGCAACATTAAATATGAGTTTGTTTTTGGTTTTGTCAAAACCCTACCATTAACAATTATACGATCAGTAGGGCTTACTTTATGCCCAAGATTTGTAATACGCTGGTCATTGACAATAACTGCACCAGCTAAGATTAGTTCCTCAGCTTTACGCCGTGAACATAGACCAGTATCAGCTATGGCTTTATTGATTCGTACAAGGTTTGAGTCATCTGAATTAAACTTTGTGCCAAATGTCGTAGTGCCAAATGTCGTAGTGTCTGAAGTCATATGTTTTTGGTCTTTGTGTTGAGCAGGAAAATTGGGCTTGTTTCTTTTTGTCATAATCAAATTTTTGCTTGGTTAAAAAGTGTGTGCCTATGTCTGTAATACGAAGCATGTGTAATACGAACAATAACAAATGAAAAGCAATTTCTTTTGAGACAATTTTTTCTATTTTTCAATTTTTAAAGAGGGCACAAGCTTAAATATAAATGTCCCATAATGATAATTATGTAAACTTTGATGAAGGTGTTTTATAATTATTTTAATATTTTAGGAAAAGACATGCTTTTTATGCACTAAAAATGTTAACCATGAAGGTCTGTCTTCTTAACCGCATTTAATTATGCTTATGCTCAAACAAGAAAGATCTGCTGTCTTCTTTTTTTTATTTTTTTAGTTGTGAAATGTAATTAAATACCCTTGTACATAATTCAATAACATGTAAATCTATATAGTGTTCTTGAAAATGGTTTTAAGCGACATATTCATTATAGTAATTTTTTTTGGAGGAATCATGAGTTACTCAGGCTTTACGACATTTAAAACATCTCAGAAAAATGGTATACTTTATGTTACATTTGACTTTCCACCAGTTAATGTACAAGGGCAAGAAATGCTAGCAGATTTAAATAGCCTAGCTTTGCGTCTTGAGCGAGATCGCTCAATAAAGGTTGTAATTTTTCAATCTGCTCACCCTGAAATCTGGGTATGCCATTATGACACTAATCTACTGAAAGACATGTCTACCGAAGCTGTTTCTCGTAATGAAGTAAAATTGCTTGATTTGCAAAGCGTATTAGAACGCATAAGCAAGCTTCCGCAAGCAACTATTGCTAAGCTTGAAGGTTTTGCACGAGGTGGAGGGCATGAATTTGCCCTAGCGTGCGATATGCGCTTTGCTGTGCGAGGTAAATTTAAATTTATGCAAATGGAAGTTGGTATGGGAATTTTACCTTGCGGTGGTGGAGCTTCACGCATGGCACGTCAAGTCGGATTAGGTCGTGCTTTAGAAATTATTCTAAGCGCACGTGATTTTGATGCGGATGAGGCAGAGAAATACGGCACTATCAATAAAGCTTTTGAAGCAAATGAAATTGATGAATATGTTGACACTCTTGCAGAACGTATAGCAAAATTTCCGGCTGAATCAATTAATGCTTGTAAGCAAATGGTTTATGAATCCATTGATAAACCCATTGAAGAAGCTCTTAAAGCTGAAGCTTACTGGCTTTATCAAGCAACAAGTAAAACTACAGCAGTTAAGCGTTTTCAGATAGCTGACGAAAATAAAATGCAGCTTTCTGTGGAAAATCAACGTATTTGGAATGATCTTGTGATGGGTGTTCAAGATATATAGGTAACGCTGATTAATTATTTACGAAAACGATAATTTATTTTTTCTTGGGAAAGACTTTTTGCCCAAAGTCTAAATATGGCAAAAGTCTTTCCCAAACACTTTTAAAAATAAGTTTCATTTCATTCTCAAAAAAATTTTCCCTACAAATTTAAAATTTCTTCATTTTCACTATTGCCTTCAAGACCTCCACGGCGTAAAAGTCTTTTGTCAAGACCAAATGTATAAGGAGTTCATATGGGAATTATTAGTTCAACAGCATCTTTTACTAGATTTAAGATAATGGATGAAATACCCAAGGAAAAATGGAATAATATTACTGAAAATTTAATGCTTTACGCTTTTCAAGATATTGATAATACATCTGAAGAAAGTTCACATGGCTGGACATGTTTTGAAGATATGCTTGATACCAAGTGGAATTCGGCTCCGCCTCAAAAAGGAGAATACATTGTATTTTCACTACGCTTAGACACAAGAAGAGTCCCCCCTTCTGTTTTGAAAAAGCACTTAGCCATAGCTATTATGGAAGAAAAACAAAAAGTAATGCAGCAAGGTAAAAATTTCATTAGCCGTGAACGAAAAAAAGAACTTAAAGAACAAGTACTTATTCAATTAAGGCAGCGTTTTTTACCTATTCCGGCAGAATTTAATGTTGTTTGGTCAACGACTCAAAATACAGTATGGTTTACTTCAACTCAAAATAAAGTTATTGAATTATTTACTGAACTTTTTACGAAAACCTTTGATTTGCACCTTGATCAAATGACGCCCTATGGTCTTGCAAGTACTTTTTTAAATGAAGCTCAGCTAATGCAGCTAGATACACTTGAACCTACATATTTTGCAGGGGAATAATTATGACTGAAATGACAACTGACGTGGTACTTGGACAAGAATTTCTAACTTGGCTCTGGTATCAAAGTGATACAAATCCCCATAGTTTTTTGGATAAAGGCAATATGCCCTTTAGCGTTTCCATGGAACAGCGCATTGTAGTTCAAGGTGGTGAAGGTGATAGCCTTGACACTGCCTCTGTTTCCGGTTCACTCTCACCTTTAAGGGAAGCTCGTTTTGGACTTGCCACAGGTAAAAAGGTAACCAGAGCATTAATACGCTTTGAAAAAGATGAATTAGCTTGGCAGGTCATTTTAAAAGCTGAAGATTTCTCTTGTAATAGCCTGCGTACTCCAAAAATTGAAAAAGAAAGCGACGATGATGACCCTGATGGTTTTTTACTGGAAAAAATTTATCTTATGGAATTGTGTGTTGGTTTATTAGACTCGATTTATGTACAATTTATTAAACTACGCCTCTCCTCAGAATGGACAAGTGAAGTTCAAAAAATTTACCAGTGGATGACTAAACGAGAGGATATTTAATAAGAAGCTATTTAAGTGACTTTCTAAGAGAGTAATTTTTTGCTTACCGTCTACAAACTTTTTAAATATCCTAAACAAAATATTTTTTTATAAGAAAAAATTTAATGAAAGTTTTTTGGAAAAGGGGTTTGGGGAAAAAATTTTTGTTAACAAAAGGTTTTTCCCCAAAAAAATAAAATAACTTCAACTATTACTTTAAGGATATCTATGTCCCCTACTCCACTAATTTCCTCCAAGACAACTCTTGCTCTTGGGGTTCGTATTTTGCGTAAACTTCTTTGGATGACCATTGTGCTTTGGGGTATTACTGTTATTAGTTTTATAGTTATTCATCTTGCACCAGGATCCCCAACTGATTTGGAAACTACTTTAAATCCCATGGTTGGCGAAGCGGCAAGAGCACAGCTAGAAGCCCTCTATGGTCTTGATAAGCCACTTTATGTTCAATACGGTGATTGGCTATGGCGTATTTTACATTTAGATTTTGGAAATTCCATGTCGTCTGACGCAAGACCTGTGCTAGAAAAAATTATGGAGCGTTTACCTCTTACTCTTGGAATGAATGTCGTAGCCTTGGTTCTTTCTCTTTTACTAGCCATTCCCTTGGGTATTATTTCAGCTTGGAAACAAAATTCATGGATAGATAAAAGTATAACTGTTTTTGTATTTTTAGCTTTTGCTATGCCCGGATTTTGGCTTGCACTTTTGTTAATGCTTTACTTTGGCATAGAAAATGCTTGGTTGCCTATATCCGGCATTATGTCTTTAGACTATAATCAACTTTCGCCACTTGGTAAAGTTTGGGATATTACTTCACATTTAATTTTACCAATTATAGTTTATACTATTGGTGGTATTGCTGGCATGTCTAGATTTATGCGATCATCCATGCTTGAAGTATTACGTCAAGATTATATTTTAACAGCTCAGGCTAAGGGGTTGCCAACTCGTAGAGTAATTTTTCATCATGCCATGCGTAATGCCCTTTTGCCGGTAGTCACTATTCTTGGCTTATCTGTACCAGGTCTTATTGGTGGGTCGGTTATTATTGAATCAATCTTCGCCCTACCCGGTCTTGGACAATTATTTTATGCAGCAGTTATGGCTAGAGACTATACTATGATTATGGGCAATTTAGTGATTGGAGCTGTGCTAACCTTACTTGGAAATGTGCTTGCTGATATTGGTTATGGTTTAGTTGACCCACGAATTCGCACAGCCAAGGAGATAGCATAATGTCAAAAAAATCAATATCTTATTTTTTATACTTCAAGAAATACTTTATGTTAAGCCTTGGGCTTTGTTTGGTGTTGACAATGTCGCTTGCAGCTCTTTTAGCTCCATGGATTGCCCCTTATGACCCTGCAACCTTGCATCTTGATTCTATATTACTTCCCCCCTGTGAAGCCTTTCCCTTGGGTACGGATCAATTGGGACGAGATGTTTTTTCACGTTTGCTTTATGGTGGAAGAATTTCCCTTTGGGTAGGTTTTGTAGCTGTGGGAATTTCTGTAAGTATTGGTTTAATTTTAGGCCTTATTTCCGGATATTTTGGAGGCATTACTGATGAAGCCATTATGCGTGGTGTTGATATTATGCTTTGCTTTCCATCTTTCTTTTTAATTTTGGCAGTCATTGCTTTTTTGGAACCAAGCCTTAGTAATATAATGATTGTTATAGGATTTACTTCTTGGATGGGTGTAGCCCGCCTTGTGAGAGCAGAAACATTAAGTTTGCGTCAACGAGATTTTATAGCTGCTGCTAAGTTAAATGGAGCCTCAAGCACTAGGATTTTAAGTGTTCATATTTTACCCAATGCTATAAGTCCAGTACTTGTATCGGCTACCCTTGGAATTGCCGGAGCTATCTTGGTAGAATCGTCCTTAAGTTTTCTAGGTCTTGGAGTTCAACCACCCACAGCCAGTTGGGGTAATATGCTTCTTGATGGAAAAAATGTACTGGAAATAGCCCCTTGGCTTTCTCTATATCCAGGTCTTGCCATCCTTATTACTGTTCTTGGCTATAATTTGCTTGGTGAAAGTCTACGAGATGTACTTGACCCTCGCTTACGCAATAAGTGATGATAATATGTTAGATTTTTTACGTATTCAAGGTCTTGCCCTTATTGATAATGTGGAAATGGATTTTTCCACCGGCATTAATGTTCTTACCGGAGAAACAGGTGCTGGGAAAAGTTTTATTCTTAAGGCTTTAAACTTCTTGCTTGGGGAAAAAATGTCCGCTGATATGGTACGTCATGGACATGAAAAAGCTCAAGTCGAAGCTGTATTTTTACGTAATGAGCAAGAACTTATTTTGCGCCGTGAGTTGATTGCTGAAAGTGGACGAAGTCGCTTTTATGTTAATGATAGTTTAAGTTCGCAAGAAACAGCTAAAGAACTGCGTCCAAAATTGCTCATTCATACCAGTCAACATGCTCAACACAAATTGCTCCAAGGTTCCTATCAATCACAGCTTATTGATGAAAATATTCAAGACCAAAATATTTTATTGGAGCGTGACGCTATTTTACAAGAATTACGAATAATTGCAGATAAGCGTAAAACCTTACAACTTCGTCATACTAGCTTAGCAGAAAAGCGTGATTTGCTTGAAATGCAACAATATGAGATAGATAAGGTAAATCCGGAAGAAGGTGAAGAAGAAAAGTTAGAAAGTCTACGCAGCGAGGCTAAGCAAGTGTCTACTAGGGCTGATGACTTTAGCACCGCTTTAACTTTAATTCATGGTGATAACAGTCCGGGATTAAATCAACTTTTAAATCAATTTGAGAACATTTTAGAACGCATTATTCAATATGATAATTCAATGCAAGCTCCATACGACGCAGTTTCAGCTTTGCGTCAAAATTTATCCTCAATAGAGGCTCAATTACGCAAATCGCCTGAAGCTAGTAATATTGATATGGATGCTCTTGAAGAAAGACTTTATGCTCTTGCTCAATTAAAACGTAAGCTGCATCGCTCTCTTGATCAAATTCTTGCGCTACGTTCTGAAATTACGGAAAATATTTCCTTTCTTGATTCTTGCGCTTTAGATCTATCCTTACTTGAAAAAGAAGAACTAGCACTTACACAAAAACTTCAAGTAATACTTGAAAGGATAAAGAAAATGCGGCGTAACAGTGCTGAAAATTTTATAAAAAAATTAGAACAAGCTCTTGCCGGACTAGGGTTTTCCAAAGATGTACAAGTGATTGCTGATTTTACTCCTTTTGCTGTATGGGATAATGTATTTGATGAAAAAACTAAACTATTATGGGCCCCAAATCCAGGTCAAAAACCTCAAGCTCTTGATAAAATAGCCTCCGGCGGTGAGCTTTCTCGTTTTCTTTTAGCTCTTGTTAGCACTAAAGATGGTGAAGAAAGTGCTACATATATTTTTGATGAAGTAGACGCCGGTATAGGTGGACTTACTTTAAATATGGTTGCTAAACGATTACAAAGTCTTGCTCAAAAACGTCAAATGCTTCTTATTACTCATTGGCCACAATTAGCTGCTAAAGCTTCTCGCCATTTTCAAATTATCAAACAAGAAAAAAATGGTACAACCATCACAACATGTAAGCAACTTAACGAAAAACAAAGTCAAAATGAACTTATTCGAATGTCCGGTGGTAAAGAAAATGCTCAAAGGCATTTGTTAATATAATTTTAATTATATAGAATTTTATAAAAATCTATGTGGAGGCAAATTAACTTATGAAAAGCAATACAATATTACAAACTGATGAATTTGTATGTGTTTTAAATGACTTAGCAGATAAAATCATTCAAAATCACAACACATGCGACAAAGTTATGTTAATTGGCATTCAACGCCGTGGCGTTAATATTGCTCAAAGACTACATGATATATTAGAAAAACGTACTTTAAAATGTTTACCTATGGGAACATTAGATATAAATCTATATAGAGATGATTGGACAAGTCTTGATGTAAAAGCGCATATAGGGCAGTCTAATATATTACACGAAGTTGACGGCATGACAATTATCTTAGTTGATGATGTTTTGTACACAGGACGTACTATTCGTGCTGCATTAGATGCTTTACTTGATTATGGTCGACCTCAAAAAGTTGAATTATTGGTACTTGTTGATCGAGGTCATAGAGAGCTACCTATTGAAGGTAATTATGTTGGATGTCAAGTTTCAACAAAGGTAGATGAACACGTTAATGTTTTAGTCCTTGAACAAGATGGAAAGGATGAAGTCATAGTAATGACTTTATAAATTGATTTATTATTTTTTCTTGGGAAAAACTTTTAGCCCAAAACTTGAGCATAAGGCAAAAGTCTTTCCCAAACGCCTTGCTCTCGATTTGCGTAAAAGTCAACAACTCGCCAAGCGACTCCGCTATTCATCTAGTGCCGAACAAGCTATTTCAAATTCCTTTTGGCTTTCTTGAAAAGCCTTTTCCAAAGGCGCAAATGTTGCATCAAAAATTTCTAATTCCTTTTCATCAACTTCAAAGACATCAGAAAATACAGCCTGCCCTACCCAATTTTCTTTTTGAGCTTCAAGACATACATTAAAAGCATCATCATTAAGACCTAATGCAAGCAATCCTTTGTAAAATTTACCATCACCCATAGCAATATTGTATTTTTTAGCACCTACAAAACCGTAAGGCGCATAATGATATGGATAACCAAGTGTAATCATAGCAGAATATCCGTCAGCTTTAGCCTTAGCTATGGTATGATTAATAAGCATTTTGCCAAATCCTTGTCTATGCAAGCTAGGCGCAATAAAGACAGGACCAAAAGAAATAACCGGATATTCTATCCCAGAAGAGAAAGTGACTTTAGAATGAGTATAAAAAATAGCCCCTTGAACCGTTCCATCAATTTCCAGTACATGGGACAAATTTTCAATAAAATCTTTGTGTTTACGCATTTTATGTACTACAAAATGCTCATGAGCCCCAGGAAAATATAAATTCCAAAAAGCAATGCGTGCTAATTCTTCAACATGTCGATAATCAGATTCTTGTTCATGACGTATTTGAATATTCATAATAATTACTCTAACTTTTCTAGTTAACATCCTTTAAATGACATCAAAAAAAATTTAACACTCAACCCCATAAGGTACGGCATTCTAATTTGAAGGTTAATTTTTTGTTTAATGTTATTTTTAAAGGCATGGATTGCTTCGTCATGTCGCTACTAGCTTAATTTTTAAGCACAATTCTTGAAAAGACACTCCTCGCAGTGACTTACGGTGACAAGAAAAGTCATTGCGAGAAAAAAGTCAGCTTCCCAAATTAGAATGCCATGCCCATAAGGGAGTACTAAAGGGTGAAAAGTATTAACGACCTTTTTTCCACACTACTAACAAAAAAACCTTTACGCTCTACCCCATAAGGGGAGCAGTAAAGGTTTTTAAGAAAAATATTGACGACGGCCTACTTTCCCAC
>CAYJDL010000092.1:0-5937 GCA_964368885.1 uncultured Desulfovibrionaceae bacterium
ATGAAAAGCGTTTTTTCGTGGCACTCCATCTTAAAAACTCCATTAAAAAACAGAAATTACCCGAATTAGAATACCGTGCCCAGACCCCCCATTCTTTCCCAAAACTCGCCAATTAAGAGTCATCTGCGCATTGCTAAAATTAATTAAATTACTGGATTGCGCATAACCTTTTAATTGCTCATCTCTATAGTGTGTTGAGCATAAAAAAAAGAGCCTATGATTTTTCATAAGCTCTTGAATTTCTAATGGCGGAGCGGAAGGGACTCGAACCCTCGGCCTCCGGCGTGACAGGCCGGCGTTATAACCGACTTAACTACCGCTCCGTTTATTAAATCAACTACGATATGCTATTTCAAGAGAGCAACCTCTTGAGAAGTAAAAGTATCAAAACAATCAGTCATTGTCAATATTTTTTTAACAAAAATAATAATAATTTTTTTTGTTAAATTATCAGCATATTACAATGAACGAGCAATGTTTGTACCCAACCTTTGCATAAGAGCAGTATATACCTTAGGCTCAGTTTTAGGGCCTTTAACAAAAGCCACCATACGCAAATTTTGTTTAGAGGTAATACTTGGTGTTGCCGCTGTTATAGCTACCATATTATAACGTGAACTTGTCGGAATTTTACGAGAAACTATTTGTACATCTACAACTATGGCAGAGCCGTCTTTCATAGTTTGCACATTTTCAAAAGGTGAACCATAAGCACTTTGAATTCTGGTAACTTCCTCACTCATCGCTCCTTGAAAAATTGGTGTAATATACATAATATAGCCGGCCTTGCTAGGTTCGTTAATTACAGAAAGTCCTTGCGCCTCAAGACCTTGTTCCAAAGCCTTAACGTCCATATTTAAATTGTTAGCCATATAGACATAAATATTCTTATTGGCACCTTTATTTAAATCCAAGGGATTAGATTGAATTATTTGGATTTTATTTTGCGGCACTTGAGATGTTGCATTTTTTTGTTCCACACATGCACTTACGAAGACAATTAATAGTAATAAAGAGATTTTTTTAAACATACTGTATATCCTAAAACAAATTTAAATGTTTACGCTAAGCATACCACCATAAATATTCGATAATAGTGAAATTTTAATATTTATTATGAAGTATGTTATTTTGTGTAGTGTGCTACATTCTTTTAAATGAGCGCACAATGGACCATGCTAAATTGTTAAACACTGCGCTTGCGCTATCATACATACTTAAATTTTGCGCCGGTACACTATGGCTAATGCGTTTTCTAAAGGTTTGACCGTCTTTATCTCTAATTGTTACAAAGGCATCCAACTGCCAAGCGTAATTATGTCCGCCGTTTGGTTCTGAAGTAAAGCCTACAGTAAAACCTGTAACAAGCCCAATTCCTGCGCCAATAAGTGCTCCGTCATTAACTCCAATCAGTGCCCCAACAGAAGCCCCAACAGATGTGCCCATAAGCGAAGGCACAAATGCATTGCTTAAACCTGAGCTTGAGCCAAGTGGTACTTGAGCAAACCTTTCCAGTAAGATATTAATATCATAATCGGCTTCTCCAATACTATTAGCTTGTTCGGCTTGGATTTCGCTTTGTAAAAGAGCATATACCGTGCCCACTAAGTCCTCTTGAACTTGAGTTTGATTATTCACACGAATAAAAACTTTAACATCGCCTTGAACTGGTGCCAAATTGAAAGCTCCAGTTTGTTGCATGGGTTGATTATTTTGTGTTTTGGGTTGATGTTGCCCCGGATAATTAGTTGCGCTTCCGTAGGGCGGTGCCTGTGCAGGAGCGCAGGAACTTAAAAGTACACAAAAAAACATATAAAGACAGATATTACTTATTTTCATTGTTTTATCCTCTCATTTCCAGCTACAAAATATTTTTACATTTGTCTAGCATAAAAATGTTTAGCATCACTTTAGATAAGATTTTGAAAAAAGGTTTTCCCAAAAAAAATAAATCAGTGATTCTAAAGTTTTCTTTAGAAAAAAATGTTCAAGAAGCATTTCTTTTAAAATTAAATATGTTAGCTTTAAATAAAACACATCTAACGCATTTTTAGAATATTTGTTAACTTGACCACACTTGACGAATCATTTATTTGCCGTATGTTTCTTTTTACAAAAAAACTCCCCAATCGAGGAAGGTATGGCAAAAAATCTAATCATAGTGGAATCACCAGCTAAGGTTAAAACTATTAAAAAGTTTTTGGATGCAAAGTATCAAGTGCTTGCAAGTGTTGGTCATGTGCGTGATTTACCGTCCAAAACTTTAGGTGTCGATGAAGCTAATAACTTTACGCCTGAATATGAAGTTATTGACAATAAAAAGAAAATCGTTAGTGAATTACGCAGTGCGGCTGCTAAGGCAGACGTTGTTTATCTTGCGCCTGACCCTGACCGTGAGGGTGAAGCCATAGCTTGGCATGTTGCTCAACTTATTAAAGATAAGGTAAGTGATATTCAACGCATACAATTTAACGAAATTACGGCCAAGGCTGTTAAAGAGGCATTAGCTCATCCAAGAAAGTTAAATGAAAATCTTTTTGATGCGCAACAAGCAAGGCGCATTCTTGACCGCTTGGTTGGTTATAAAATATCGCCATTGTTATGGAAAACTGTGAAGCGAGGAATTTCCGCCGGAAGAGTTCAGTCTGTGGCTTTACGCCTTATTGTGGAAAGAGAAGAAGCTAGACGTGCTTTTAAACCTGAGGAATATTGGTTATTTAAAGCTTTGCTGCATGCTGAAAGTCCTCCAATTATTAAGAGCGATTTGCATAAAATTGATGGTAAAAAAGCGCATGTTCCTGATGGTGAAAGTGCTGAAAAATTAGAAAACGCCTTAAAAGGTAAGCCGTATATTGTTGAAAAAATTGAAGAAAAAGAACGACAAAGAACTGCTTCTCCTCCATTTATTACATCTACCTTACAGCAAAGTGCAAACCAACGCCATGGGTATACCGCAAAGCGCACCATGACTATTGCCCAGCGACTTTATGAAGGCGTTGAGCTTGGAGAGATGGGGCTTACAGCTCTTATTACCTATATGCGTACGGATTCTATACGCGTTGCTGATGAAGCCAAGGTAGCGGCAGCCGATTTTATTGTAAGCCAGTACGGTAAAGATTATCTACCGTCAAAAACTTCCCCTGCTCGTAAGGGCAAAAGTAAGGCCAGTGTCCAAGATGCTCACGAAGCCATACGTCCCATTGATGTAAACATGACACCGGATATGGTTAAACCTTATTTGCCATCGGAGCAATTTACGCTTTATCGGTTAATTTGGTCACGTTTTGTAGCTTCGCAAATGGCTGCCGCACGTTTTCATGATACAACCGTAAGCATTGCATGTGGACCGGCTCACTTTCGTGCTAAGGGAAATAGAATGCTTTTTGCCGGATGGACAGCTGCTTATCCACGTTCGGCGGATGAAAGTGATGCTGATTTACCTCCATTAAAAGAAGGGCAAGAACTTAAACTTGAAGCTTTAAGTAAGGAGCAAAAATTTACCCAACCTCCACCACGCTATTCAGAAGCGTCACTAGTGCGAGAATTGGAAGAACAAGGCATTGGGCGTCCTTCAACTTATGCAAGTATTATTTCGACTTTACAAGATAGGGAGTATGTGACCCTAAGTGAAAAACAGTTTTCGCCAACTGATTTAGGTTCTGTGGTTTGTGACCAATTGCGTAATCATTTTGCATCCTTAATGGATGTAGGTTTTACAGCTCAAATGGAAGGTAGCTTGGACAAAGTTGCTGAAGGCGAGAGTAATTGGGTTGACCTTATGCAGTCATTTTACGCAGATTTTGTGCCCACACTAGACGCTGCCGCAAAAAATATGCAAACCATAAAAGGTGGCATTGATACTAATATTAATTGCCCTGAATGCGGTAAGCCCTTGGTCATTAAATTTGGTAAGGCCGGAAGTTTTTTGGCTTGTACAAGTTATCCAGAATGTTCTTATACTTCTAACTTTAAACGAGATGAAGACGGAAATGTTGTGCCTGTAGAGAGAGAGCAAATTAAAAGAGAAGTTGTGGGCACATGTCCACTTTGTAAGAGTGATCTTGTGTTAAAGCAAGCACGCACCGGAAGCCGATTTATTGCTTGTACTGGCTATCCAAAATGTAAGCATGCCGAGCCTTTTTCTACAAATGTTCCTTGTCCTCGTTGTGAAAATGGTGTTTTAGTAGAAAAAAGCTCCAAAAGAGGTAAGCTTTTTTATTCGTGTAATACCTATCCGCAGTGCGATTATGCCCTTTGGGACATGCCAATTGCACAAAAATGTCCCGAATGTGATTTTCCAATTTTAACACGAAAAACTATGCGGGGTGGTGCAACAAAGATTGTTTGCCCTGAAAAAACTTGTAAATATACTAAGGAAGATGAATAAAAAATCTTTTATTTTAACATTATAAAAAGATTTTGAGATAATGACTAAAGATTAATGTATCGTAAAAAGGTTGATGCATTAATATAGAAGGAGAAAAAAATGGCTAATCCAAATGTACTAATTGAAACAACTTCAGGTGATATTTTAGTAGAATTGTTTCCAGATGCTGCCCCTAAAACTGTTGAAAACTTCCTACGTTATGTAGATGACGGTTTTTATGCAAATACTATTTTTCACCGTGTTATTTCAGGTTTTATGATTCAAGGTGGCGGTCTTGAAGCTAGAATGAACGAAAAAGATACTCAAGCACCTGTTACCAATGAAGCTGATAACGGCCTTAAAAATGATAAAGGTACGCTTGCTATGGCACGCACCATGGATCCCCACAGTGCAACAGCTCAATTTTTTATTAACCATAGTGATAATGAATTTCTTAATCACACCGAACCTACAATGAGCGGCTGGGGTTATTGTGTATTTGGAAAAGTTATTGAGGGTATGGAGGTTGTTGAAAAAATAGCTAAAGTCAAAACCAAAAGTGCTGGCATGTATGACGATGTGCCCGTTGATATGATTATGATTACCAATGCCAGTAGGTTTGAATAAATATTAGTTGGTGGGAAAATGCAATTTGCTGCATCCTCAGCTTAGCAGAATTAAAGTAAACAACTTATATATATGCATGTGTATGGAGTTGTTTACTTTTTTTTGTTTATTTGTGCTCTTTTTTCTCTGCACTTCGACCTTACACCCTTTCAAGCTATTATTGACCTACTCAAAGCAATCTTATCACATTTACCCAAAATAATAGATAAAATACAAGCAAGCATTATCTCGGTATTTGTAACTAGACTACTTATAGTCCAAAATTGACTAGGAGAAAATCATGTTTCATATTATATCAAATCTTATTCTTTTGATATTTTCAATATATTTCAGTTTACGCTTCATTTGGCCTTTAAATATTGGCTTGCCCATAAAGTTGGGTGTTTTCTTTGTTGTTTTAATAATAACAGTACATGCAACTATTCTTGATTTTACAGCTATTAAATTGCCTGATTCTGTGCTTCTTATACCTGCTTGGTGTCTCATAGTTATTGTATTTGCAGCTATTCTTGCTTTTTGTGCTGATAGTATAAACCTACTTATTCGTTTGTTTGGTATTCCCTTTGTGAGCACTAAATTTATGCCCATAATCTTGCTTGTGACGAGTGTAACTTGCACATATGGAATGTATCAAGCTTTACGTGTGCCGCCTATAAAAAATATAACTATACATTTTGAAAATTTACCGAAAGAGTTTGAAGGTATTCGTATTGCTCATATGTCGGACACGCATATAGGTAGATTCTTTCGTAAAGACTGGCTTAATATGTCAATTGATACTTTGCTTGCTGCAAAGCCAGATATTATCGCTATTGCCGGAGATGCTGTAGATGCCCCTTTAGTTGAAATTAAAGATGATGTTAGTCCTTTTAAGCGGTTACAAGCTCCCCTAGGCGTATACTTTGTTGCAGGGAATCATGAGTATATTAATAATTATACTTCAT
>CAYJDL010000092.1:5947-6205 GCA_964368885.1 uncultured Desulfovibrionaceae bacterium
TTCCGTTCTTTACCTAATATTATTGTCCTTGAAGATGCTCATAAAAGCATAAAAATTGATAATGCAACTCTTAATATTGTCGGCTTGACTGATCCGGCAGCAAAGCGTTTTGGCTTTCCACCGGCAAATGCCAAGCAAGCATTAGCAGAAATTCAAGAAAAGAAAGATAATGAATTTCGAGTGCTTTTATCACATCAACCTGCTAATTTGGAAAATGCTAAGGTAAATTTCGATTTACAACTTTCAGGTCATACACAT
>CAYJDL010000092.1:6246-8697 GCA_964368885.1 uncultured Desulfovibrionaceae bacterium
GGGGTGAGTTCAGAAATTGTAATCATCACGCTTGCAAAAAAATAATAAATCAGCGTTTACTTAAGTCTTGTCTACTTAGCAAGCATCTGTTATGAGAATATGACACATCTAAGGAGTGCATGATGACTTTAAGTTTGTTTGACATTATTATTGCTACAATTTTTGCGTACTTATCTGTTTCAGGATTATTACGTGGATTTTGTAAGGAGGCCTTTGGTCTTTTAGGTCTTATCGGTGGCTTATGGCTTGCTTATAAATATTACCCTATGTTAAGTCCGCATCTTACCTTTATTAATGGTGAAACATGGCGTATTATAGTGGCATATTTAATTATTTTTTTGGGAGTGAATTTTGTTGCAAGTTTTTTGGCTTTTGTTATGCAAGGTTTGCTCACCTTGGCTATGCTTCCGTGGGCGGATAAATTAGCCGGTCTTATCCTTGGTTTTGGAAAAGCTGTTTTTTTATGCAGTGTTATAACGCTTATTACGCAGCGTTATTTTGGTAATGCAGATTTTTTGCAAAATTCCTTCCTATTGCCATATCTTACAAATTTCATTGAAAATGTGAGAGACCATATACCCAATGAATTCTTTAACATGAAATTTTAGTATTAAATTATGAAAACTCTTGAAAATTTACAATCTGTTATTGCTAGGCTTATTGGCCCTGATGGTTGTCCATGGGATAAAGAACAAACAGCGCAGTCCTTAGCTGACTACATTATTGAAGAAAGTCATGAATTAGTTGAAGCTATTCGTTTTGGGAGTAGTAAGGAAGTATGTGAGGAATTAGGCGATGTTGCCTTTTTGCTACTTTTTATCGCCACCCTTTATGAGCAAAAAGGAGAGTTTTCTTTAGATACTGTCCTTAATATGAATGCTGAAAAAATGACTCGCCGTCATCCCCATGTTTTTGCCGACACAACTTTTGAAAATTTAGATGAACAGCTTAAAGCTTGGGAAGCGATTAAACGTGCTGAAAAAGAAAAAACTTCTACAACTTCCGGTATTTTTGATTCATTACCAAAGGGCTTACCGTCTCTTATTAAGGCTTATCGTTTGCACTCAAAAGCCGCTAGGGTGAATTTTACTTGGCCGGAAGATAGTGATGTTGAACAGCAGCTTGAAGCAGAATGGCTTGAATGGCTTGATGTATCTAAAACAGATAACAAAGAAGCCAAAAGTGAAGAACTTGGAGATATGCTTTTTACCCTTGTAGAAATTGGGCGTCGTCATGGAATTAAGGCTAGCGAAGCCCTTGATTATAGTTGCCAAAAGTTTTTAAAGCGTTTTATTGCCATGGAAGACCTTGCTAGACAAAGAAAGTTAGATTTTGCTACCCTTGACATGGATGCTAAAGATGACCTTTGGAATGAAGTTAAGTCTAAGGAATCCAATATTTAATTTTTGATGTTGTAGGTTTTTTTGCAAGGTAAAGATAATTGGAGGAATAATATGACAAAAAACATAAAATCGCCTTTAAGCTCAGAACAAGATGATTTAAACATATCTGATCAAGATCAAAGTTCAAGCGACTTAGTCGGTTCTGCTGTTTTGCTTGATTCCGGTGACACTCAAAATAATGTTGAAGATAAAGATTATTTTTCAAAAGATTCTGAATACTATGCTGAACAGCACTTTGAACAAACCTTTGCAGGTAATGAAAATATTACTTTTGCAGGACAAGTAGGTACAAGCCCTATTAATCTTGAAAAACCTTACAAGGTATCACTATTAAAAAAGGATGATATAGAGACTCAAGGCTCTTTAGAATTTTCAAAGGTAGAAGCCCAAGATGAGACTCAAGCAAATTTATCCAGTGATGCATTGCCTGATAGTTCTGACGATAATTCTGGCGTATCGTCTGAAATACCAATGGGTATAGCCGCTAAATGTTTTAAACATATGGCTGGTCTTGGACCTTTGTATTTGCTTTTGTTTTTTATAATTCATATGTCTGCAAGTATATGGTTTCCTTCTATTTATTCTTTTGCAGAATTGCAATATTTGGACATTTTTCAGAAAATGAAGCAATCTGGGCAATGGTTAATTCCACCAATTTCACCAACTCTTGGAGCGACCTTTCCCGGATATTATTGGTTTATGACTTTGGTTGATTTTATTCCTGTTCCAAAGCACTTATTTTTACCTGTTCTTACCAGTATCTCAGCCTTTATAGCCATATGCGGCGTTTATACATTGGGTCGTTGTACAAAATTGGAGAATAATGGTGCCTTTGGAGGTTTGCTTTTAGTTTTATCAACTCCAATTTTTATTGTTTTTTTGCATAGCGTTGGTCCACAAATGCTAACAGCAGGCTTTTTTTGCCTTGCTTTAGGGCTGTTATTTAGAGGTTGGACAAAAGAATCAGCACCATTTTCCTTTATTTTTGGCTTTACGTTTACAGCTTTAGCCACCTTTACAGGTGGATTTTTACCTTTGTGGACTATAT
>CAYJDL010000093.1:0-2501 GCA_964368885.1 uncultured Desulfovibrionaceae bacterium
TTTTCTTTGATGTGCGAGAATATTTAGATTTTGTAGATGCTCTACGTCAAAAAAATGTTAATGTTCCTGTAATTCCGGGAATTTTACCAATTCAAAGTTTACAGTCTTTGCGTACTATTTTATCTATGTGCGGTGCAAATATTCCTCCAAAATTGTATATGGCACTTGAAGATGCAAAAGAAAAGGGTGGAGACGAAGCGGTAAGAGAAATTGGTTTAAATTTTGCGGTTGATCAAATTAGAAAATTAATTGAAGCCGGAGCACCGGGTATTCACCTTTATACATTAAATAAAGCAGATCTTTGCTTGCGCCTTGCTGATGCTGTTAAACCACTTATGTATTAGTGCAGTTGTGGGAAAAAAAGCGGATCTTGCAGGGGGGTAGCAAGACCCGCAAACAAAGGGTGAAGTACAGGGGACAGTGCACAGGAAGGGGAATGGCACTTAGCTCCACCCTTAAGAAAATTATTACATAAGTTTTTATTAATTGCAAGCACTTTCTATATGTTATATATGCATAAGTTTAAATAAGGTAATATCTGTAATGATTTACTTGAATTATGATTTAATCAGTGTTTCCTTGAGGTTAAGAAGTTTTATGCCCTCGTCTGTCTCCCATAAGTAAAAAATAAATCCAATCACGACAAAGCTTAATAGTAAGTATTCTTTTATAGAACCGGTTGAGAAAAGTCTTAACGATATACGTTTTTTTTTAGTAAATGGCCGTATAGGAACACCGGAATAGGTGCACATGTCTAAAAAAATATGCATGAGTGCGCCAAGGTTAAAGCCAAAGCCGATTTGCAGTAGAATTTGTTCAATATTTAACTGCTTCAATTGGGTGTTCAAGCTTGGCATGAAATAAAAGCATGTTAAAGCAAAAAATAAATAAGTTCCATACCAATGACTTATGCCACGATGTATACGTTTGAAGGTTTTTTGTGGATTTTTGCTTAAGCGTGCGTAGGTCATATCTAAAACGTCAGGTATGATAGAGCCAAGAAATAAGCCAGCCATGGCGCATAGGGGAAGCTCTAAAACTATGCCGCTTGCAAGGCTGATGATTTTGTGACTGGTCCACTTCATTTTAGGTTCATTTTGGATTCATACTGGGTTTCATACTGCGCAAACACTGATTAAATCAATTTCTTGAGTGTAGATTGAAATTGTTTGCACTTAGAATTGAGCAAATGATGATTTTACTAAACCTTCATATCTAATACAGTCCCAAGCATGTCGTCAGCCGCTTGTACCGTGATTGTATTTGCTTCAAACCCTCTTTGATATATGATGGAATTAACAGTTTCACGAGCGTAATCAGTTTGCCCTGCTATTACTTCTGTATGTCCTTGCACTTGTCCTGTTGAACCTTCTACAAATTGAGTTTGTAAATGACCTTGACGATCAATATTGGTAACATTATAAGCAACGCTTTGTATTCCTTCGGGAAAGGCTTGCAATGCGGAAGTTGCGGAACTTAAAGCTGAAATCATCATAACAAATCTCCTGATTTGTGAAAACAAATATAATTAATATAGTAAGGTTTAAAATAAAAAATTCAAGTCAATTTTAAGCAAAAGTTTCTCTCAAAAAAAATCCATCAGTGTTTCTTTAGTTAATAATAGGCAAGCCAAGTATTTTTAAAAATTTATTTACAGTTGGTTTTCCACCTAAAAAATCAGCAAATTCCGGCCACACTAAATCTGTTGAAAGTTTTTCCCACTCTGCTTCATCTTTAAGTGTATTGATTTTAAAACCAAGTTTTTCAAGCTCAGTCTTGACTTTATCTTTATTAATTTGATGATAAACATAACTTGTTTTTTGAGCATAGTCTGCACCGTCTTGGAAGAGCTTTTTGTCCGCAGCATTCATTTTAGAAAAAGTTTTGCCTGACATTAGTAGAGGTTGCAAAATATAAGAAAAATGTGTTTCGGTAATAAATTTTTGTTGATTAACAGGTAAATTTAATTCCTTAAATTGCAGGTAGCCATTACACATTCCATCAATACGTTTTTGTTCTAAAGCTTTCAAGGTTTTATTTATGGGCAAGGGAACAGGATTTGCACCAAACATAGTGTAATTAATTAAAGTAATAGGGTTTTGCGCAGACCTTATTTTTAAATTTTTAATATTGTTCATTGTTATAATAGGGTGCTTAGCATTGGAAATATTACAATAATCAGAATATATCCAAGTTAAAATTTCAAAACCTTGCTCCTTGGCATAGGTATTTAAAAGTTGCGCCCCACTACCTTGGGTTGCCTTTTGAACGGTTTCAAATTTTTTCAATACATATGGGAGGGTAAGTACGCCAAGTTTAGGCGCATAGTGTACCATACTGGTAACATTTACGATACATAAGTCTATTAATTTTTTTTGAACTTGGGATAAGATATATTTTTCAGGCTCATTTATAGTAACAAATTGTATTTTAAATCTACCTTGACTTTTTGCTTCAATTTAGGCCTTAAATGTTTTTGCGGCGACATATTTTTCCGTATT
>CAYJDL010000093.1:2511-8668 GCA_964368885.1 uncultured Desulfovibrionaceae bacterium
TCAACAGCCAATTTGAAAGTTGTGGCACAATATGCTTGCGTTAGAAAACAAAAATATAGCATAGTCCAATTTGTGAATAAGAAAATACTACGCTTCATATTTTTTCCCTTTGTTTTTGCTTTCTGTTAAAAGTTGCCTGTTAGTTAGTATATTGACTAAACAGTTGTAATTAAAGGTACAACAATTGGGTCACGGTCTACAACTCTTCTAAAAAATCTACGCAGTGTTGAGCGTATTGTATCATGCAATGTGTCTAAATTTTTTACTTGATCAGTAGGATTTTCTTCTAATATATCTAATACTAAACATTGAGAATCTTCTAAAAGATGACGTAATTGCATTTCAAAAATAAAGCCTTTGGAGCGAATGTCAGGGCCATGTAACACTTTACCGCTTTTAGCATCAAGGACTAAAACTACAAAAACAATGCCTTCTTCGCCTAAAATTTGGCGTTCCTTTAAGACGGCATGACCAACATCGCCAACGCCTTTGCCGTCAACCAAGGTGCGTTCCGCTACAATACGTTCTTGAATTTTGATTCCTTCTGGCAATAAAGTCAATGGTACCCCATTTTCTAAAATAATTGCGCAATCATCTTGTACGCCGCACTCTCTTGCCAGTCGGCAGTGCTTTACAAGATGGCGATATTCGCCGTGAATTGGTACAAAATATTTGGGTTTAGTTGTGTAAAGCATTTCTTTTAATTCTTCTTTGTGAGCATGACCCGATGCGTGAATTGCTCTTACATTTTCATAGTAAACTTCAGCACCTAATCTGTACATTTCATTAATCATATATGAAATGGTACGTTGGTTGCCCGGAATCATACGAGATGACATTATAACTGTATCACCTTGCTGTACTGAAAGTTGGCGATGTCCCCCCATGACCATGCGTGAAAGGGCAGAAAGAGGTTCTCCTTGTGCGCCTGTTACTAATAAAATAACTTTTTCAGCCGCAACATCAGGTACACCATTATGGGCATTATAAAAAGCCGGAGGCATGCGGATAAAGCCTAAATCCTTGGATTTTTCAATATTATTGGCAAGGGATTTTCCACTGATAATTACTGTGCGTCCAGTACTTTTGGCAATATCAAAAACTTCTTGAATACGATGAATATGGCTTGAAAATAATGTAATAATAACTCTTTTTGGAGCTTCTTCTACAATTTTATGCAAGCTTTGCATAACTTCACGTTCTGATAAGCTTGTTCCGTCACGCTCAACATTAGTAGAGTCAGATAATAAAAGCCTAACACCATCGTCTGCTGCAAAGTTTGCAAAAAGTCGCATATCTGTTCCGCTTCCTTCTAAAGGATTGGGATCTATTTTAAAATCTCCGCTATGCAATATTTTGCCAACCGGTGTTTGGACAGCTAAAGCAAAACCTTCGGGAATAGAATGGCAAACCGGAAAAAAGTTAAATGAAAAGTCACCGATTTGCAAAGGTGTAACAGGTTTTTTCTCCCAAATATTTCCTTTTACTTCTTGTAATGTGACCCAATCAAGTAGGTTGCGTTCTTTTAATTTATGTTCAACCAAGGCTAAAGTAAAGGACGATCCATAAATGGTAATCCCTTTTAATAATGGTAAAAGCCAAGGCAAGGCTCCAATGTGATCTTCATGTCCATGGGTTAAAACAATGCCAAGAAATTTATGGCGTATGGAATGAATGTGCTCAAAGGAGGGAATAACAACGTCTATGCCAAGATGAGAGTCATCCGGAAACATCAGACCACAATCCACCATAACAATGCCTTGCGGTCCTTCCCATAATTGACAGTTAAGACCAATTTCTCCAACCCCACCTAGGGGGGTGATTGTGATAAACTTTTCTTGCATAATTATTAATGGCGTTTTTCGTATAAACCTTATTGGTAAATGACCAGCATCGATGTTGCTCAAAGCATAGACACAAAGGATAAAAAATATAAATAGTTAACATATAAGGATTGTACCAGATATGCCCCTTAAAAGACCATAAAATTTCAAGTATACAGCCTTGCGAAGTAGAGCTTTTGAATGAAATAACGCACTTCCTTTAAAAAGCTATACACTGTAAATATTCAACTGGCAATATTTTTCCATTTAATCTATTTTGCTTTAAATTCATACGAATTTAAAGCTAACAATGATTACGATATGAGGATAGATGCGCTCAAAATTAGAATGCTGGTTGCTATAAATTGGCTTAATGTAAAAAAACTCTAAAAATTTTCTTGAAAAAAATTATGAAACATTGCAAGATAAAGCTATTGCATGCTGTTAAAAGGCTTGTTGTTAAGCTCAAATTAATAATTTCGATGTGGTAATAATTTTGAAGAGAAAAGATTTGCTTGACCTTATAAGCATTTAATATATGGTTTTTCAGACTTTCTTGCTTTGTAAAGAATGATATATTTATGTCAGGGGAAAATTGATGAAATTTGATTTATTTTCAATGATAGCTGAAGCGAGCTTGGTAGCCCAAAGCGTTTTGGCTTTACTTGTTTTAATGTCCATTATTAGCTGGGCTCTTATGTTGCAAAAATGGCTTATGCTTGGAGCTGCAAGGAAAAAAGCTATTCAAGGTTTAGATCGTTTTGAAAGAGCAAAAGATTTACGTGAAGCTGTACAGTCCATGGGTACTGACCCTACATCTCCATTATATTTTGTGGCTCATCAAGGAGTGCAAGAGTTTAATAAATCTAAGGAACTTGGCAATAGTTCACAAATTGTGGTTGACAATGTGAGTCGTTCTTTGCACCTTGGAGTAGGTACTGAATTAACCAGAATGCAAGGAAGGCTTTCCATATTGGCAACAACAGCCAATACTGCTCCCTTTATTGGTCTTTTTGGTACAGTATGGGGCATTATGCATTCATTCCAATCTATTGGTCTTTTGAAATCAGCATCATTAGCCACTGTTGCGCCGGGTATCTCTGAAGCTTTAGTTGCTACTGCTATTGGTCTGGCTGTTGCTGTACCTGCTACCATTGGTTATAATATTTTTTTGGGTCGCCTTAGCGAAATTGAAAATATGCTTACAAACTTTGCTGGGGTTTTTTTAAATCGTGTTCAACGTGAACTAAACGCACAGCGAGCTTAATATGGGCGCAAATATTGGAAATAAAGGTGGATTTGTTGCAGATATTAACGTAACTCCTTTTGTGGATGTTATGCTTGTTGTATTAATTATTTTTATGGTGGCAGCACCCATGATGAGTGAAGGGCTTGATGTAGACTTGCCTCAAACTAAGCATGTTGATGTTTTGCCAACTGAAAAAGATAATCTTACTCTAACAGTTCGTAAAGATGGAGCAATTTTTCTTGATGAATATAAAGTTGAATTATCTGATCTTGAAGAAAAATTAAAAGAACTGGTAGCCAGTAAAAATAAAAGTCTTTTTTTGCAAGCTGATACACAAGTTCCTTATGGTGTTGTTGTAGATGTTATGGGGCAAATTAAAGCAGCAGGCATTGAGAAATTGGGTGTAGTTGCAACTCGTACACCGGCTACCACACCAAGTCCAAATAAAAAGGATGAAAACTAAATAGAGTAGTTATGCAGATACTTACTTTTATACTTTCAGTAAGCCTTCATGTAGCTTTTATTGTCGGAGCTTTGCTTTTGTCGCATGGTTCTACGCTAAAAGTTAATGATGTGCCTGTTATGATTTCATTAGTTGAAGGTGATTTAAGTGGTAATGATGCGCCTACTAACATAATGGGAGCCCAAGGTGCACCATCGGAGCATGTTGCACCATCTGAGCCTACGAAAAATCAAATTCCAAAGATTGCAGAACCGGAAAAAGCTGAAGAACAAAAGCTTGTAGCTGAAAATAAAGAAATTCCAAAAGCCCCTGAATCTGAGCCTAAGCAGCCTGAGCCAAAGTTGCCAGAGCCAAAACCTTTGCCGGATCCAAAACCTAAAGAAGAGCCTAAGGCAAAAGAAATTCCTAAACCTAAAGAAACGCCAAAGCCAAAGCCTAAGGTGGAAGAAAAGCCTAAGCCTAAGCCAAAGCCTAAGCCAAAGCCAAAGCCAAAGCCTAAGGTGGAAGAAAAGCCGAAACCTAAGCCAAAACCAAAACCAAAACCAAAGCCGAAACCTAAGCCTCAATCTAAAGAAGATCCGGTGGCAAGGGCATTAGCAGAAGCAAAGCGAAAGTCTGGCGGATTTGAAGGTGGCGGGGGCGGACGAGGTTCCGGACGTGGAGGCGGTTCGTTAAACGATGTTTACATCGGTCATGTAATGATGGCAGTACGCCCAAATTGGGATTTTGAAACAGCGACACGAGAAAATTATGTAGCTCATGTGCGTGTGCGTATTGATTCAAGAGGTACTGTGATTAGTGCAGAGCTTGAGCAAAGTTCTGGAAACGCTCAATACGATGCATCAGCGGTCAATGCTGTAATTAGAACAGGTGCGTCAGAAATGTTTCCGGCACCGCCAACTTCGGCGTATCATGATCTGATATTAGTTTTTACAAGAGAAATGCTCCAATCTTAACGAGCATTTAAATATAATTTAGACAATAAGTTGACTTATTGCATGGAGGATACAATGAAAAAAAATTTGTTTTCGGTTTTTTGCTGCTTATTATGCCTATTATACCTGCAAGGTCTTGGACACAGTGCCGTAAAGGTAGATATTTACGGACCTGGCGGAAACATGATTAATCTTGCTATGGCAACACCTTTAAGTGGCCCAAGTACAGCTGCGGGTGGGCTTGCGCCTCAATTGCAAGAGTTGGTAGAGCAGAATTTAGCTATATTGCCTTTTTTAAGTGTGACTAAAAAATCTGCAATATTGGGTGGCACAGTTCTTGAGGGACATGATTCGCCTAATGTTGACTTTAAACGCTTCCAAATTGCCGGATCTGACATATTAGTTACAACTTTCTGGCCAAGTGCCGGAACAGTTCAAATGCGCGCTTTTGAAACAGGTAACGGAAATAACCTTTTCGGAAAAGAATATCCTAATATTTCTGCTGAGCAATTACCGGAAGTAGCTGATTTATTTTGTGCTGACCTTTTGGAAAAAATTATTGGCAGTGGGGATCTTTTCCGTTCTCAATTAGCTTTTATTAGAGATTCTGGCAAATTACGTTCAGATGTTTGGGCAGTTAAGCCAAATGGAAGAGGCTTGCGTCAAATTAGTCATTTAGATGGTAAAGCTCTTTCTCCTTCGTGGTCGCCTGATGGTCGTTTCGTAGTCTTTACTCATATTGATGATAGATCTCACGGTCTTGGCGTTTGGGATAGAAGCTCAGGAAGTGTGCAGCGTATTCGCTTCCCTGGAAATATTGTTATCGGTCCAACCTTTACACCTGGTAATCAAGTTGCAGTAAGTTTATCTAATGGACCAAATCCGGATATTTTCTTGCTTAATCATTCATTTCAACGCCAGCAGGCTTTAGAAGAAAATAACTCAATTAACGTTTCTCCATCTTTTGATCGTTCTGGAACAAAAATGGCATTTACCTCTAATCGCTTAGGTGGTCCGCAGATTTTTTTGAAAAATCTTAATTCCGGCTCGGTTCATCGTGTTTCAGTAAATGGTACATATAATTCAGAAGCTTCCATTTCTCCGGATGGAACCTTGGTTGCATATAGTCGCATGACTGATTTTGGACATCGCATCTTTGTTCAAGATTTAACAAGTGGCGTTGAAAAGCAAATTACTTTTGGTCCAGGTAGTGATGAACAACCGGCTTTTTGCGGAGATAGCTATTCCATAGCTTTTGCTTCAACCCGTGGCGGCGGTAGAAAAATTTATTTAACTACTCGCAATGGAGCTGCGCCTAAGCAAATTAATACTGGCGGCGGCGTAGTGTCATTTCCTCGTTGGGGCATGCCACAATAATTGCTTTTAGGTAGTAATGCTACAGAATTTTTAGTTTTTAAATAAAGCTCCTATGCTGTAAATTGCGTAGGAGCTTTAATCTATTATTGTAATTGTTTGACCATGTATACAAGCTTAGGATTAAAAAATTATTAAATTTAAATCTAATGTTATAACTTTTTGACTGCTTGCAACTTAAGCATAAAAAGTTTATTTAAGGTTTTGCATAAATTTGAAGACTTATATGAAGGGAAAATGCTATGCTTTTGAAAAATAGACATTTTTTAAAATTGTTGGATTATACTCAAGAGGAAATTGCCTACTTATTACG
>CAYJDL010000094.1:0-8644 GCA_964368885.1 uncultured Desulfovibrionaceae bacterium
ACGTGCAGAATTACTTCCAAGGGCTATGATGGCAATAACTTTGGAACTTTTCCCTAGAGTATTTACCTGCTGTGGAATATGTTCTTGTATTGCCGGTACGATGTGCTCATCATTATTGAGAAAATCATCTAAATCCAATAATTCATCTTTAAAAATTTCCGCAATCATAAATGTGTATATTGTCCTTTCTTGTGTATTTTACTTTTTTTAGATATAGGGTAATGCTCTTACAATTTTTCAAAGAATAACCCCTTTTACAACGTACTAATTATAAATATTTTTTTGATAAAGTTTAAAAACTGCAAATCAAAAACATATTACATCTAAGAGAAAGACCTTTGAAAAAAGTTCTTTTTTAACTGCAACTCTTTGTATTTCAGTTAAACAATTTTCACTTGGTTCTATTTCAAAATGCACAGCATTGGGTTTAATTTCAATATTAAGTTTCTGAACATTGCTGGCATGGCAAAAATCAAGAGCATCTGCAAGACGAATAATACTTGCCAAAATCATTATAGCTTCTTGTTCATTTGCATTAAGAGCAGCAAAACGCCATTGCTTAAGGCTTGGTTCAGCACGTCTATGATAACGAGCCACCAAAGCCACAAGATGACGTATATTATTGGGAATTTTTTTTGTTATCCCCAAATAATCAGAGCGTATCATGCTGGCCGAATTTTTATGATGGGCTGTCTTACCATAAATCCAGCCAATATCATGAAATTGCGCCCCAAGATCTAAAATATTACGCCAATCTTTAAAAAGACAATGTAAGGGTTCAAGACCATCAAATATAGTTTTGGCTAAATATGCCACCTGTTTACCATGCTCTAATGACTCTAGCATAATGGGTGATAATTTTTTTTCATTTGCAATCATAATCTATCATCTTGCGAAAACAAAGGTTTTACTTATTTTCTCGCAATTTCAGCATATGCTGTTGAGCATTATAAGGTGTTTGATCTCGTGGTAATTTGCGTCTGGTATAGCTGCCATCTTCATGTAAAGTATACGCTTTTGCTGTGTCATCTAAATGCGATATAAGGATTTCATGTGCTAAATTATTCCGCAAATCTTCGTCCAAAATAGGAACAAGTGTTTCAATACGTCTATCAAGATTTCGGGGCATTAAATCCGCACTTCCCATATAAATACGAGGGTTTGCATTATTATGAAAATAAAAAATACGAGGATGCTCAAGAAAACGCCCAACTAAGGAAGTAACTTCAATATTATCACTTACACCTAAAACTTCAGGACGCAAACAACACACGCCACGCACCTGCAATCGTATTTGCACTCCTGCCATAGAGGCTTTATAAGGCTTGAATACATTCTTTGTCAGCTAACTGATTACATTTAAAAAATATTTTTCCATTTCCGTATTTAAGGTGTTTTTGTCTTTCACTGTTAATGGCTTCAATTAACTTTTTTCGTAAACTTACCGGAGAAACCAATAATTGACGGTAATCATCTCTTTCAGCATAGCCTGTCATTGTATTAAAAAGATCACTTACATCAGCACAAATTTCTTTATGTGCGGTAAATAAAGATAAATCTGTGTAAATTTTTGCTGTAAAAGGATTATAATTTCCTGTTCCAAGGTGAGCATAACGACGCACTCCACTTGGTTCACGCCGTATCACAAGACAAAGTTTAGCATGTATTTTCATGCCCGGCATACCATAAACTACATGCACCCCAGCTCTTTCCATTTCTTCAGCCCAAGTTATATTGCGCTCCTCATCGAAACGAGCTTTTAATTCAACAACGGCAGTTACTTGCTTACCCATTCTTCTTGCATTGATAAGAGCCTCAATGATTGGTGAAGAACTTCCTGCTCTATATAAAGTTTGTTTTATTGCAATGACTCCGGGGTCTACGCTGGCAAGTTGAATAAATTCTTGTACAGGCAAAAAGCTATCATAAGGATGGTAAAGTAAAATATCTTTTTGGGAAATTGTATCAAAAATATTAGAATCAACTTCTTCCCTAAAAATAGAAGGAACATAAGGTGTTAGAGGTTCATCCTTTAAACTTGGCTTATCAAGACCATAAAGGTCTAGCATTTCAGAAAATGCCATAGGACCTTTAACACGATAAACTTGGAAGGGTCTAATACCTAAATGATCCATAAGAAAACGTCGTAAATCTACGGGAGTATCTTCGGAAACTTCAAGGCGTACCACATCCCCAAATCGGCGTTGGTCCACCAAATCACGAATTGCTTCTAGTAAATCATCTGCTTCGTCTTCTTCAATTTCAATATCAGTATTACGAGTAATGCGAAAAGATCCAATGGCTACAATTTCAAGACCGGGAAAAAGTGTTCCCAGATGATGACGAATTAAATTTTCTGTAAAAATAATATCATTGTCACGAGCGTGCGCCGAAAAACCTAATGCAGCGTAATTTTTTGCATCTTTTGTGCGTGGTGAAAATAAAAATCTTGGAACATTATTAGGTACTTTTAAGCGTGCATAGCGTATAATACCATGCCTATCAAGCAATTGTACAATAAAATTGCGAGTCAAGTTTGCAACTACTGGCATAGGATGACTTGGATCAATTGCTTGAGGAGTGAGGATTGGATAAATTTCGTCCAAAAAGTAATCATCCAAAAACTTCTGCTGTTTTTTTGTTAAGTCAACATATCTTACAATGCGCACGCCTCGTTCTTTAAGCTGACGAGATAATTTTTTTTGCCAATGTTCATAGGCAATAGCCGTTAGGCGTAATGTTTGACGGCGTATTTCTGCTAATTGACGACCGGGAGTAATTTTATCAGCCGCAGTATTAGGAACATTTCCAATGTATTGGCGCATTAAGTTTGCTACCCGCACCATAAAAAACTCATCCAAGTTATTATAAAAAATACTTAAAAACTTCAGTTGCTCAAGCAAGGGTACTTTTGGTTCAAGAGCTTCTTGCAATACTTTAGCATTAAAGGAAAGCCAGTTAATATCTCGATTAAGGAATAATCCCGGACAGGAAAGTTCTACAATTTCTTGTTTTGAGCATAATTTTTCATCAGCATGAATAGCTGAAGTATTTGGGTCAAAAGTACAACAAGTATTATTTAAAGAATTCGAAATTTCTGCAATAGATTCATTATCATCTTGAACAGCTATCTCTAACTTTTTAGCTCTACTAATTGTCAATGTTTCATCTTTTTGCATAATATACTCCTTTATATACAAAAAAATATATTGATGTACAGTTAGGAAAGAAGTTTTATATTTTTAACATTTTATAATAATATCTGGATACATTTAATAAAAAAAATAATTTATTTCTTTTTATATACCACAATACATTAGATATGAATAGTTTTATTTTTTTCTTGATATTTAAGATATTTAATGTATTCGCTTAAGAAAATGATATTTTTTAAAAGAATATTTATTAAATCAATTTTTGAAAAAGGAGGGAATATTTTCTTTAGAAAAGCTTTTTTGAAAAGAGCAAGTTATAATGTGGGGAAAAACCTTTTGTTCACAAAAAATTTTTCCCCAAAAAAGACTAAATCAAGCTTTATCCATAAGATTTTATGGTTTTACTTGAATGACATAAACCTTATCAAGGTTTATATACTTTTTAGCTACCTTTTGCACTTCTTGTGCAGTACCTTTCTTTGCTTTTTCAATAAATTGTTTACTAAAATTTAAATCTCTGCCCAAAATAGCATTTAAAGCATTTTCATAGGAGCGGTTACCTAAGCTTTGATTCGACATATAAAAACCTGCTTCAAGTTGATTTTTAGCTCGCAAAAGTTGATCTTCAGTAAGTAAATTATTCTGCATATCAACAATGCTCTTTTCAAAACCTTTTTGTACAAGAGGTAGTTTTTCAGGGTCAGTTCCCATATAATAATAAAAAAATCCGGTGGTAGGATAATTATTATGTCGGGCACTAACTGTGTATCCAAGTCCTTGTTTATCTCTTAAATCATTGAAAAGTAGGCCACTAAAACCATCTAAAGCTAATTGCAAAATGTCAAGAGCAGCTGCATCTGCATGGCCTTGGGCAACTGTTGGGAAAGCCATGATATAATGAGCTTGCTCACGACCAGGCATGGTTAAATCTAATTTATGCTTCTTATTAAAAACAGGTGCAAGTACAGGCACTGTTTTCGCACTAGGCTTAGGAAGGGATTTAGCAAATTCTAAAATAGCTTTTTGGTCAAAATCACCGGCTACTGACAATACCCAAGGCTGTTTGGCTTGTTTTTGCCAAAAGTCAACAATTTCTTTCCTAGTATACTTTTCTACCTGAGGTATATCACCAAGACTTTTAAAGCTATAGGAGTGCTCATTAGAAAATAGTAAGCCCGGAAGCATGGAGAAAGCATATTTTGTTGAACTGTCATCACGTTCACGAATATTAGATATTTGCTGTGCTTTTTCTCTTTGCACTTCGTCTTCCTTAAAGGTTGCTGTACTTAAAACGTCCTTAATTAAGGTAAAAATATCATTATTAAAACGTGAAGGTTGATTAGAAGAAACCCAAAACACTTGCCTCCCTGAACTTGCACTAAGGGCAGTAGCACGCTCAGCTAAATATTCCTTAATTTGCAAAGCATCGTGATTTTTTGTGCCTGTAAGTAAGGTTGATGCCGCTAAAGCAGCAAGTCCCTGCTTACGATCACTTATTGAATCCCCACCAGTGAAAACTAAATCTATAGATGTATAAGGAAGTGTGGCGTCAGGATGCAAAACTACCCTTCTGCCATCACCTAAATCTATTACTTGGGTTTTATTGCTTTTTTGTTCATCTGCTACAACATTTTCTTTTGCTTTAACAGGCCAAATACTTTTAAGCTCTGCTGCAAGCTTTGGATAACTTGCTTCTTCTGGAGCCAAAACAACTACGTTTAAGCGTTCTGGCACTAGCCAATTGTCAATAGCGTGTTGCAATTCATTTTTATCTACTGTATTAATATAATTAATAATGTTCTTTACACCTTGTTCTGAACCATAAAATAAAGCACTTTTGCCTATCCAACTGGCAAGACCGCCATATGTTTCTTTAGTTCTTTGAGTGGCGTCATCAATTAAAAATTTAGCTCTTGCAATATCTTTTTCTGTAAAATTTTCAGCTTTAATGTTTGCTAAGTCTGCTATAAGTTCTTTACAAAAAATTTCTACATTTTTTGGATCTAATTGTGCTACAATATACAGTTTACCTACTCTTTCATTATCCACATTAGCAACAACAATATCGTCTACTAATTGTTTTTCATATTCATATTTTTTGGATAAATACGATGTTTCATCTCCCCCTAATAGGTAGGCTAAAATGCTAATTGAGTGACTTTCAAGTTCCAAAGTTCCGGGTATAGGCAAAGCAATGCCAACATATGCTTTTTCCCATGGGGTTGGCACAACTTCGATATGAGCATTTTGAAGAGTTTTTGCATCAATGGCTTTAATAGGTGCAAATGAAGATGAATTTTTTAAATCTCCATATAATTCTTGAATTTTAGCTAAGGTTTCCTTGGTGTTTACATCGCCTACTACAAGCAATAACATATTTTGAGGTTGATAATATTTGGCAATATAATCACGCAAAGCTTGGGAAGTTACTGCTTTGATGGTTTCATCATAGCCAATAATAGGGTGGGCATAAGGCGTACCCTTAAGAGTTGTTCGCTGCAACTCTTTATACATTTTTACATACGGATTTTCATCACGCATTTTTACTTCTGCATAAATAACTTGCTTTTCAGACTCTAACTCTTTAGGATCCAAAAGCGGGTGGAATGCCATATCTTTTACAATATCAAGGCTTAATGCCCAATATTTAGATGGAACATCAACTTCATATGCTGTTTCGTCAGTAGATGTGTAGGCATTTAAATATCCGCCAACTTCTTCAACTTCCTTAGAAATTACACCTACAGCTCTTTTTTCTGTACCTTTAAAGACCATATGTTCAAGTACATGACTTATGCCGGCTTCGTGTTTTTGTTCATATGCAGAACCAACTCGTGCATATAATCTTGTTGATACTAAAGGAAATCGATGATCCTCTACAATATGAACGGTTAATCCATTTGCTAAGGTAGTAACAAAAGTTTTAGCTTCAGTCGCTACTTTTAAATCAGGCTGTTTATTTTTTTCTGTGCTATTTTGGCAGTGAGCTATTGAAGTAAAGCTCATGTAAACTCCAATAATAAATAGCAATAACAGGTTTTTAATGTTTACCATAAATTCTCCTAAATAAATTTGAATAAAACACAGGAAAAAGATAAGACTTTATTATTCTTTATGCAAGGAACAAAATACTTATTATTTAGTAAATTTTTAGCTTTGGCAAGAGTCAACCATGGAAACAAAGGAGTCGCTTTCCTCGTCATAGCGCAATAACATTCCATTGTTAAGGTCAAAGTACCAGCCGTGTAAGAAAATTTCGCCATCATCTACGGCAGTGCGTATCCACGGAAAAGTTAGCAAATTTTCAAGAGATACACGTATGCCCCATTGTTCGTAAGCCTTAAGGCGTTCTTCTAAGGTATAGTGTGGAAAATATGTATCTACAACTTCCTTGGCACGCTTAATAATTTGCATCCAAATACTAATAAATTCATCATCTTCATGACTATTTTCCAATAAAGTGTGAACTCCGCCACAATTGGCATGTCCCATAACAATAATATCTTTCAATTTTAAATGACGAACTGCGTATTCAACAGCAGCAGAAACACCGTGCAGTTTTTTATCTGGAGAATAAGGTGGAACCAAGTTGGCTACATTGCGAATAACAAATAAATCACCGGGATGACTATCTGTTAGTAAAACAGGGTCTACTCGTGAATCGGAACAAGCAATAACTAACGCTAAAGGCTTTTGCCCATCCTTTAAATCTTCATAAATATTATGTTCTGAACAATACCATTGACGCTGAAAACGTTGAAAACCTGCAGCAAAGCGTTTGGCTATATCTCCAACAAAACGACTTTGGTCGCTGTCACTATGAGGCATGATAATCTCCATTGACTAGATAAGTCTCATATAAAATAGTTGATTTTCTTTGAATACTTTTAAAGTGGTACTCACTTAGCTTTTATTTGCTTATGTGGCAAGTAAAATCTTGCTTGCAAAATATGACCTTATATAATATAATCATCCATTCTTTTTGCGCAATATTATAATTTTTAGCATTATAGAGGATTATTATGCACGTCCCATTACTTAATGAGCTTGTTATTATTTTCTTAATTTCCATTGTCGTAAATACCATCTGTAGCCGAGTGCGCCTTCCGGCTACTGTAGGGTTTTTGCTCACAGGCATTTTATGCGGACCATCTCTTTTGGGCATTATTGAAAACGAACATTCCCTTGATATACTGGCAGAACTTGGTGTTGCCATGTTGCTATTTACCATAGGTATGGAGCTTTCCGGCGATGCCCTTGAACGCTTAAAAAAACCTGTCTTTTTGGGCGGGAGTTTACAAATTGGTCTGACTATTGGAATAACAACATTAATCATGTGTACAGTTTTTGATAAAAAAGTAGCAGGGGGAATTTTTACCGGATGTCTTATTGCTTTATCCTCATCAGCAATTGTTTTACGCTTATTACAAGAAAAAGGTAGCATTGCTACTCCGGCAGGAAAACTTTCACTAGCCATTTTAGTCTTTCAAGATATTATGGTTGCCCCCATGATGCTTATGGTTCCCTTGCTTGGTGGTGCTATTGCTCTTGACCCTATCACTGCAATTTGGGGTGTTGGAAAAGTCATTTTCGTTCTTGGAGCAGTCTTCCTTTTTGCTCAATTTGGACTGCATCGCTTTATGGAAGCGGTTGTTCGCACAAGAGTGCGTGAACTGCTTTTGCTTACTACCCTTGGTTTGTGTATGGGATTAGCTATGCTTACAGCGTGGCTTGGTCTTTCCCTTTCTCTTGGGGCTTTTCTTGCGGGGCTTTTCCTTGCACGATCCGAATATAGTATGAGCGTTGTTTCAGGAGTATTACCATATAGAGATGTTTTTATGAGCATTTTCTTTATTTCAGTTGGAATGCTCTTAGACGTGAATTATCTTTTTGAGCATTGGGAAGTTGTGCTTGGTAGTACATTACTTTTCATCATCATTAAAGCTTTGCTTATATTACCTGCTGTACTTATTCAAAAATATCCCTTAAGAACTGCAATAATTTCTGCCTTAACCTTAGCTCAAGTTGGAGAATTTTCCTTTATCTTAGTTAATTCCGGTCTTGATGTAGGTTTGCTTTCGGAAAGTGACTATCAGTCTTTTTTAGCTATGAGCATAATTACTATGATGCTAACACCGGCCTTAATGCATTTTGCCCCTTTTATTGCGGATATTTTTACTAGACGTAGCTCACAGTATAAAACAGCCGGACAATTAGAACAGCAAGAAATTGACCATAGCCAAGAAGATTCAGAAGTCGATCATATCCCTTTGGAAGGGCATTTAATTATTGTTGGTTTTGGCATTAGTGGGCAACATTTAGCCAGAGCTGCAAAAAAATGTTCAATACCCTATGTTATTTTAGAGATGAATCCTGACACGGTTAAACGCTTTACCAATAAAGAGCCCATTCACTATGGTGATGCTTCACAGCCAGCAGTACTTGAACATCTTGGGATTGCCTCGGCTAAGGCTTTAGCCATTGTTATT
>CAYJDL010000095.1:0-8600 GCA_964368885.1 uncultured Desulfovibrionaceae bacterium
TGGAAAATCAGGCTGAGGCTTATAAGGCAACACGCATTCAAACTGCTACTGGTAGAGCTGAACGGTTTTTAGCCGTGTTTGAAGAATATAGTAAGGCTAAGGACGTCACAAAACAGCGTTTATACTTTGAGGCTATGGAGAAAATTCTTACAAATGCCAAGGATAAAATTATTATACCCAGTGGTACAGCAGATAAAACATTGCCCTTCTTACCACTTGGCACCATGGAACATGGCTTGCCAAATCAAAACCAAGGAGGAAGGCAGTAATGTTTAAAAATCCTCTTGCTTTGGGTATTGGAGTTTTTGTTTTAGTTTTGCTTCTTGGGCAAAGTTATTTTACTGTTCATGAAACTGAAAAAGCTCTTGTGTTACAACTTGGTGTACCAAAAGATACAATTTACGGACCAGGTTTACATTTTAAATTACCTTTTATTCAAAATGTATTGTATTTTGATGCACGTATTTTAGATTACGATGCACGTCCGACGGAAGCTTTTACAGTTGATAAAAAAGCCATTGTGCTTGATAATTATGCTCGTTGGCGTATTGAAAATCCTTTGCAATTTTACCGCACTATGCGTACCATACCTGGAGCTCAGGCTCGTCTTGACGACGTTGTGTACTCTCAGCTTAGAGCCCTTGTGGGCGGATATACCTTAACTGAAGTTGTATCTACTCAACGTGCTAAGATTATGGAAGAAGTAACTAAACGTGTGGCAGAACTCATGCATGGTTTTGGAGTTGAAGTTGTAGATGTACGCATTAAACGTACCGATCTTCCTTCAGAAAACCAAAGAGCGATTTTTCAACGTATGCAAGCTGAACGTGAAAGGCAAGCTAAGCAATATCGCTCCGAAGGTGTAGAAGAATCAACAAGAATCCGTTCAGATGCTGATAGGCAAAAGGCAATTATCTTGGCTACTGCCAATAAAAAGGCTGAGATTATTCGTGGTCAAGGCGATGCCGAAGCAGCGCAGATTTATGCAAACGCTTTCGGGAAATCACCGGAATTTTATGAATTCCAGAAAGGTTTGGAAGTATTAAGCAAATCCTTGCAAAATAACAGTCGTATAGTGCTTTCGCAAGATAATCCTATACTGAAACCACTACAATCAAAATAAATACGACATATATAATTAAACTAGGGGAATAACATGTTGTCTTCATTTGAAGAAGCTTATGAGCGCATCAAATACGCTACAAACACAAGAACACAAATAGAAATTGCAGAAGTTTTAGAAATAAGACAATCCAGTATTTCAGATGCCAAAAGGCGCAACTCAGTGCCAGGTGATTGGTATATGAAATTGTTTGAAAAATTCGGATTAAATCCGGATTGGCTTAAACGTGGGGTCGGTCCCATGTACTTACGCACTGAAGCCGGTTATGTACCGCAGGAAATGCCAGATAAAGGTTTGTCAGATGTAACACCATTATATGGAGAGCCTGCCGCAAAAAGCGTGTTGCTCAATGTATATGGCATGTCGTGTACTTATGAAGATGGTGATATGCATCCAATTTTGCCGCAAACAGGTAAAATATCACTACCTCTATCATTTGCTGACTCAGGTATTCAAGTTGTTCGCAATGTGACGCCTAATATGGAGCCTGGGATCTTGAGAAATGCTTATATTGGAATTGATACTAGTGCAAAGGTGCCTACTTCTGGATTGATATATGCATTGTTTTGGCCGCATGAAGGGCTGGTAATCCGGAGGATTTTCTTGGATAACGATGATATACACTATATCTTGCGTTCAGATTCTAAGGACTATCCAGAAGCAAAATTGGCTGCAAAGGTTTTAAATAAACGTATTTTGGGTCGTGTTGCTTGGACTTTACAGCAAGTTTAAATTAATTGGAGAAGAAGCTTTTTAATAAGCTTCTTCTCCTTAAATGTAATTCTTCATAAGCTTCACGCAAATTTCTTTATTTTTAAATACTGAAAAAAATCTAAAATAATTTTCCTAACTCTTAAATACTTTTCAATTGTCATAAAGATGTCATAAGTTAAAGTAAATGTTCAAATACTAAAAGTTCTTTACAGGATTGATAATAAGATGAAAGGCTATAAAGCTCTTTTTGGAGGATCTTTTAACCCTGTACACATAGGACATATTCGCTTAGCAATTGAGCTTTTAGAGTATGAGAAACTTCCCTATGCTATCGAAAATGTAGAGTTTATTCCTTGTGCTACTCCGGCAATTAAAAATCCTTTAGGACTTTTGCCTTTTGAACTTAGATTAAGCATGTTAAGTGTTGCTTGTGCCAGTATACAACAAATTAGCATTAATGATATTGAGTACAAAAGAATTGGTATTTCATATACTTGGGATACATTGCAAGCTTATAGGAATTTGCTTGGTCAGGAGAAACTACTTTTTGTGCTTGGGATGGAAAATTTTTGTTCTCTGTATAAATGGTATAATGGGTTAAGTATTCCAAGTCTCGTAAGTCTTGGTGTTATGCCTAGAGGTGGTGGGCAAAAGAAATTATTTTTGGATAATGTTTTCAAGTATTGGCCAGATGCTGAGATTTCTTATTGTAATGATAATCCTGTTGCTACTATTTTTGAACAAGGAAATGCTCAAATTTATTACATGCCTTTGCCACGTATGGAAATAAGTTCTACTGCAATTCGTGATCGCTGGCTAAGGGGAAAATGTATAGATTTGCTTTTGCCTCCAAAGGCACACCAAATTCTTCAGGCGAATAAAGAACTTGCTCAAAACATTTGGAAAGGAGAAAAATGATGACAATTCCTAAGGATATTCGCATGAAAATTGCAATGGCTAAGGGATATTTACAAAAAAATGACCTTCCACTTGCGCTTGAGACAATAGCCATAGCCTTAAGAGAAATACGAAGTCAAAATTCATATTCTGCCCATGCTGTTGAAAAAGCAATAAATCCCCTTCTTCAAAAGTTAAATTCAATTCTTGCACCCATTATAGGACCTAAGCCATTTTCCCTACGTTATCATCATGGCAAGGAATTTCCCCTTGCATCTGTTTTGCGAGAATTTGCTCAACTACTTAGAGAACAAGGTCTTAAGCAAAAGGAAATAATAGAAATTCATCAACGCCGTCAATATCTTATGCAAAAAGGTGAAAATTTTTTGCAAGCAGGTGAAATGGATCGTGGATGCGCATTTTTAGAAAGAGCAGTGCATGAATTTTATCAAGATGTTGAATTTATAATACATATTTCTGAAATTTTAATTGCTTATGAACAATTTAGTGCTGCAACAAAAATTCTTAGTGAAAACTTAATTCATCATAGTCGAAAAAAAATTCTTTATCTTAAAGCCATTGATGCTGCTATTTCCATGCAAAATTATCCGCAAATTGAGCATCTTTGCTTGCTCACTCTTCAGCAATTTGGAAAAGATCCTCAAATTCTAGGTCGTCTTGCTCATATTTATGCACAAACTGGGCAAGTTGATCTTGCTCGAGACTATGCCCATGAAGTCATTGACTATAACGAAGCACATGCTAAAGAAGCTGATTAAAATAAAAAATTCAAAGGAAGCGTTATGGAAATTACAATTACTTATTGTTCAGCTTGAAATTATGAACCAAGAGCTACCAGTTTGGCAGCTAAAATAAAAAAAGCTTTGGATAATGAGGTGCAGCTTATTGCAGGCGGCGGCGGAATTTTTGATGTTAAAATTGCTGGAAAATTAGAATATTCTAAAGCCATGACTGGAACTTTTCCCGAAGAAGATCACTTTGTTGCATATTTAGCTGAAAAATATAAGTCTTAGAAAAGTGCTGAATGACTAATTTTTTCTCTTTTTTACTGGTTTTAAAAAAACTTTCAAGAAGTGATTAAATGTTAAATTTTATGAAAGTTTGGAGGCATGATGCATCTGCTTGATATGGCAATAGCACCGGGATGAGCAGCTAAAATTGCTCCAGAGGTTTTGGAGCGAGTTTTAAAAAAGGTTAGACCGGCAGTTATAACATCTTTTGAAGATAGGGTTTTGGCAGGTCGAGCGCATAATGAAGATGCTGCGCTTGTGTCTGTTCCGCCTAAGATGGCTATTGTGCAAACTGTTGATATTTTGGCACCAATTGTTAATGATGCCTATACTTTCGGCCGAATTGCCGCCGCTAATGCTTTGTCTGATGTTTATGCTATGGGTGCAAATGCTTGGTGCGCAATGAATATGCTTTTTTTTCCAACGTCTTGTCATGGTTTTGAGGGTGAAGAAATCATGATTCAAATTTTGGCAGGAGGGCTTGATGCTTTAACCGAAGCTCAAGCTGTACTTGTTGGTGGTCATACAGTTGAAGATAATCAAATTAAATATGGTTTATCGGTGACAGGCATTATAGATCCTGCGCATTTTGCAACAAATGCTGGTTTACAAATTGGTGATATACTAATTTTAACTAAACCGCTTGGTACAGGAATTTTAGCTACAGGAATTAAGGCTCGTTGGGATAATTTTGAGGAAAGTGAGAGTTTAATCGGTAAGTGGTGTTCAAAATTAAATAAAAATGCTGGTTCCGTTATTCAAGAATTTAAGCTTAAAGCAGCTACAGATATTACAGGATTTGGGCTTGGGGGACATGCTATAGAAATGGCTAAGGCGTCAAAAGTGCAAATACAATTATTTACAGAAAGCATTCCAGCTTTGCCCTATGCTTTGGACTATGCCCAATGCGGTCTTATTCCAACTAGTAGTCATGGTAATCGTAAATTTTGGAGTAGTTTTACACATATACCTAATGCCATTGATTCAAATCTTGAAAGTTTGATTTTTGATACGCAAAGTTCTGGCGGTCTCTTGTTGGCTGTGCCACAAGAAAAGTTGCACGCTGTTAAAAATCGCTTACAAGCACTTGGTGAAGAAGCTTGGGAAATAGGGTCAGTTCAAGAGCTTATAAAAGACGATGAATTTTTAGTTTTAAGTTAATAAATTACTGGTTAAATTATTTTTTGAGGGTTGAAGGGAAACTTTTTCTTAATTCTTAAAGTTTTGAGCAAAAGTTTCCCTAAAAAATAATTAATAATAAAATTTTTAATATTTATCAAAAATTGAGCCTTTACCAGCATAAAAAAGTTTTTCATGAAGCCGAGCAGCTGAGGCATCTGTCATACTAGCAATATAATCACAAAGAATACGCATTTGATTTTGCGGACACTTTTGTTCGAAATAGGTATTTTTCACAGTAATCGGCAGAAGATTTTGTGGGGTGGCGGCAAAAACGTCAAAAAGGTCAACAACTATTTTGCGTCCTCTAAATTCGAGCATTTGTAAATTTGGTGATGAAATTATCAAGTCAAAAACTAAGGCACCCATAAGTTTTTGTAAATCAGCGGCAGGTTTTTCAAAATGCGCTCTATAGTTTACTAAGGGACAATTGCTATTGATTTCAGTTTCTTTTACTAAAGTGTGTGTTATAAGATAATGTACTAAACCGCCGATGCGCCCTTTGCGTTTATATTCTTGTGATGAAAAAATATCATCGGCTATCTGTGTAGATGATAAATTGCAAGCCTTAAAAATATCTTCATGCCCACAAATGTATTCATCCCACATTTGTCGAGTGAGCATACCCATGGCGATTGAGTCTTCAAGATCATGCAAACCATATGAAATATCATCACATAAATCCATAATGGAAGCATCTAAAGACATATGTTGCGTTTTTTTATGTCCTTGGGTAATCTTGGCAGTGCAAAAAGTTTTTTTTGCATCGCCTAAGGGTTCTAAAATCCAGTCAACTACCTCTTGTTCTGTGTCATGATAACACTTAGGCGGCTGCTGTTCTTCTGAGTTAAAGAGCCAACGTGTTTTATTTTCTGATACATCATGTTTTTTGTATCTTTGGGGGTTAACAAGGGCAGAGTAGGGTGCAGGGTATTTTAAAACTCCAAGCAATAGACGTCTTGTAGCATTAAGTCCATGATTTGCTGTATATTGTTCTAAAAGAGAAAGAATGCGCAAAGTTTGACCATTGCCTTCAAAGCCACCATAATTGCGCATGCAAAAATTAAGGGCGACTTCGCCTCCATGACCATAAGGTGGATGACCAAGGTCATGCGCAAGGCAAATAGCAGAAAGTAAACGACTATTTGGTAGTGTATCACTTATGGGAGTATGTTTATGGCGCATATGCAAAAATTTCAACATACCATAACTTACTTGCGCTACTTCCATAGAATGGGTAAGACGAGTGCGGTAAAAGTCACTCTGACCAAGGTCGATGACTTGTGTTTTTGATTGTAAACGCCGAAAGGCCGCCGAATGGATAATGCGTGCGTAATCTCTATCCCAGGGTGAGCGCACATCATTCACCCTTTCCGGTGCAGGATGTCGACGCTCTTGCCAAGGTTTTTCCCATTGTTTATGTGTTGATTTTTCCATAAGTACCTCACGGTCTATGCTTGTTCTTTGTTTAGAAAATGTCAACAAAATATATTTAAATAGGGTCAATTATGTTAGAAAATAGTATTGCTATTATTGGTGGAGGTTTAGCCGGAACAGAATGCGCACTTACCTTGGCTAAGTATGGTATAAAATCTTGTATCTTTGAACAAAAACCATTATATATGTCTGCTGCGCATCATTTACCTGAGTTGGCAGAATTGGTTTGTTCAAATTCATTGCGATCCAATGATTTACATTCGGGAATCGGACTATTAAAACAAGAATTACGAGATCTTGGCAGTTCATTTATGACTTGCGCCGAGGCATGTGCTGTTCCGGCAGGAAAAGCTTTAGCTGTAGACCGATTGTTATTTGCTAAAAATATGAGTCAACAAGTTGAAAACAATCAATATGTTCAAGTGAAAAATTTGCAAATTCAAAGTCTAGACGATAGTGCATTAAATGGATTTAAACATATAGTTTTAGCCGCAGGTCCGCTTATGTCAGATTCGCTGGCAAGTTCTTTAAATGATACAATAAAAAATCAAGGTTTAAGCCAGCTTTATTTTTATGATGCCATTGCACCAATTATTAATGCGGATTCTATTAATAATGATATTGTTTTTCGAGCCTCTCGTTATCAGGATATGCAAGATGCAAGTATCAGAGGAGAATATTTAAATTGTCCTATGGAGAAAGATGAATATTTAGCTTTTTACGAAGCATTACTTGCAGGCGAAAAGGTGCAAGCTAAAGACTTTGAAAGTGAAATTCATTTTGAAGGATGTATGCCCATAGAAGCCTTAGCAGAGCGTGGAATTCGTACTTTGACATTTGGACCATTAAAGCCTGTGGGCTTTGTGGACCCAAGAACAGAACGTCGTCCTTATGCTATATTACAGTTAAGGGCTGAAAATTTAAATGAATCAATGTATAATTTGGTTGGGTGTCAGACGAAATTAACTTATGCGGCTCAAAAGGAAGTTTTTCGTAAGGTGCCCGGTCTTGAGAAGGCTGAATTTGAGCGCTTTGGATCAATGCATCGTAATACATATGTCAATGCTCCTAAGGTCTTAGATGAACATTTACGTCTTAAGTATAGTTCGATATATTTAGCTGGTCAAATAACAGGCGTTGAGGGATATGTGGAGTCAGCTGCTTGCGGACATTGGGTAGCATTGCTTATCATAGCTAAATTACAGAATAAAAACTTAAAATCACCTCCGGTTGAAAGTGCTATAGGTGCCTTGCTTAATCATTTGCGTTTACCTGTAAAAAAATTCCAACCATCAAATGCACATTTTGGGCTTATGCCTGAACTTGGAGTGCGAGCTAACAAAAAAGAACGAAAAGCTCTTTATAGTCAACGTGCTAGAGATAATTTTGCTATATGGTTAAAAAATCATGAGCAATTTGGTTTTAAGTAAGCATTGATTTAAAAGAAATGCTGATTTTTTAAATAATAAACGTTTAAAAGTATTTGCAAAGTATCACCTTGGAGTGATTTTGTCTATTATGTAAGATATTTATAAAAAAATAAAGTTTGAATGGAAATAATTGCAATTTTATAATAAAAGTTATATCTTTCAAAACCTTTTCCCGTGAGAATATATTTTTTTGAAAAAAAATAATTTTAAATATTGTCAAAGGAAAAAAAAGAATTATTTTGCATTGTAATTAGGTGCTTTTATTAATGCATGTATTGAATATATTCAATGTCTAAAAATAGTACGTGCAATATCGGAGGAAACGTGAATCAATTTACCCGCAACCTCATGCTTTGGGCTATTATTGCCTTAGCTATGGTTATGCTTTTTAACATGTTTCAACAACCGCAAGGTTCAAGTCAGCAAATTTCCTACACAGAATTTTTGCAATTAGTGGATAAGGGCGATATTACCCAAGTCAGCATACAAGGAAGAAATTTAGTTGGTAATACCGTAAGCGGTAATAAGTTACAAACCTATGCCCCGCCAGATGGCAATCTTGTAAGCCGTCTTATGGATAAAAAAGTTGTAATAAAGGCTGAACCGCCTGAAGATCAACCATGGTATATGACCATTTTGATCTCTTGGTTTCCAATGCTTTTGCTTATAGGTGTGTGGATTTTTTTCATGCGTCAGATGCAAGGTGGTGGCGGAAAAGCCATGAGCTTTGGGCGTTCCAGAGCAAGATTGCTAAATGAAGAACAAGGACGTGTTACTTTTGAAGATGTG